>JBDSBK010000073.1:0-5155 GCA_039921645.1 Dokdonella sp. | reverse complement strand
ATCGGGACGAAAATTCGCATGGGAAACTCCGGGCTGTTTGACTGCGTACAGTCAAGCAAGGCGGAATGCCGTGGGCGCGACGGAGGTATGGCGGAATGAAGACAATCACGGCCGCGACGCGGGCGATCACATACGTTGCCAGAGCGCCTTGAGCGCCGAGCGGCAGTGCTGAGCCGGAACGTTCGCCGAACTTGCGGCCTTCCTCAGATTTCGATCATCTCGAAATCGGACTTGGTCACGCCGCAGTCCGGGCAGGTCCACGTCTCAGGCACGTCGTCCCAACGGGTGCCCGCCGGGATTCCGTCCGCAGGCCAGCCTTCGGCTTCGTGGTAGAGGAAGCCGCACACGACGCACATGAAGGTGCGAAACGGCGCGTCGACGGCAGCGGAGGCGGAGTCGGACATTGCAAGAGAGGGTCGTGAACGAAAGGCCTAGTATTCTCTCAGCTTGCACGAGCGCGCGAAAGCACAGGCCTGATTCATGCCCATGACAATGACGTCCAGACCCGCACGAGTGCGCGGTCTTTACGCGATCACCGACGGCCCGCGCGACGATCTCCTCGAAGTCTGCATGGCGGCCCTCGCTGGCGGCGCAGCGATCCTGCAATACCGCGACAAGACAGCGGATTCCGCGCGGCGCCTGCGCGAGGCAATGGCTCTGCAGGCGCTGTGCGCGCGCCATGGCGCAGTCCTGATCGTCAATGACGACATCGAGCTCGCACATGCGGTCGGCGCCGCTGGCGTGCATCTGGGCGAGGATGACGCCTCGCTTGCAACCGCGCGAGAGCGCCTCGGTGCGGCAGCGATCATCGGCGTGTCCTGTTACGACTCGATCGAGCGTGCGCGACAATTCGCCGCTGCGGGCGCGGACTATCTTGCCTTCGGTGCATTCTTCGCGTCGCCGACGAAACCGCAGGCGCGGCGCGCGACGCTGCCATTGCTGCGCGCCGCGAAGGCGCTGGGCAAGCCGCTGGTGGCGATCGGCGGCATCACACCGGACAATGCGCCGGATCTCATCGATGCGGGTGCCGATGCCGTGGCCGTCATCACCGCGTTGTTCGGTGCGCAGGATGTGCGCGGCGCCGCCAGCGGTTTCGCCCGTCTTTTCCTTCCGTCTTCCACGAGTCTGCAATGACCACCAATCACGAATTGTTTCAACGTGCCCTCGAGCGCATTCCCGGCGGCGTGAACTCGCCGGTGCGCGCGTTCAAGTCCGTCGGTGGCGAGCCGTTCTTCACCGCACGCGCGGATGGCGCCTGTCTGTGGGACGTCGAAGGCACGCGCTACATCGACTACGTCGGTTCGTGGGGGCCGATGGTGGTCGGCCACAATCATCCGCAGGTCCGCGCGGCGGTCGAACGCGCGATCCAGGACGGCCTCTCGTTCGGCACGCCGTGCGCCGCCGAAGTCACGATGGCGGAAACCATCACTCGGTTGATCCCGTCGGTCGACGTCGTGCGCATGGTCAATTCGGGTACCGAGGCGACGATGTCGGCGATCCGTCTGGCGCGCGGTTTCACCGGGCGTTCGCGCATCGTGAAATTCGAAGGTTGCTATCACGGTCACGGCGATGCATTCCTCGTCAAAGCCGGCTCGGGCGCGCTGACGCTCGGCGTGCCGACCTCGCCTGGCGTACCGAAAGCGCTCGCCGATCTCACGCTCACCCTGCCGTACAACGATCTCGATGCGGCAAAAAAACTCTTCGCCGATGTCGGCGACGAGATTGCCGCGCTGATCATCGAGCCCATCGCCGGCAACATGAATTGCATCCTGCCGCGCGATGGCTACCTCGCGGCGTTGCGCGAGCTGTGCACGCAGCACGGCGTGCTGTTGATCTTCGACGAGGTCATGACCGGTTTCCGCGTCGCACTGGGCGGCGCGCAAGCGCTGTACGGCATCACGCCCGACCTGACCACGTTCGGCAAGATCATCGGCGGCGGCATGCCGGTCGGCGCGTACGGCGGCCGGCGCGACATCATGCAGATGATTGCGCCGGCAGGGCCGGTCTACCAGGCAGGCACGCTGTCCGGCAATCCGGTTGCGATGGCCGCGGGCCTGGCGATGCTCGAGTTGATCCAGACGCCGGACTTCTACGAGGAGCTCGAGCGCCGCACGCATCTGCTCACCGATACGCTCGCCGCTGCGGCCGCCGAAGCCGGCGTGCCGCTCAGCCTGAATCGCGTTTGCGGAATGTTCGGCATCTTCTTCACTTCGGAAAAAGTGGACACCTACGCGCAGGCGACCGCGTGCGACACCGCCGCATTCAACCGTTTCTTTCACGGCATGCTCAAGCGCGGCGTCTACCTCGCGCCGTCGGCGTTCGAGGCGGGTTTCGTCTCGATCGCGCATACCGAACAGGTCATCGCCGACACGCTCACCGCTGCGCGGGAAGCCTTCCGGGAGGTCGCTGCCGGTTGACGCCACGAAGCTGCAATGCGCTTTACACATGGGCAGATTTACTATTCTTGGGGGATCGCCAGGATGCGTCACCCGTCATGCGACGGCATCCCAAGGAGTTCCCAGTGAAAATGACACCGATCGTCTGCGCCCTTGCTTTTTGTCTTTCGACCTCCGCGATCGACGCGATGGCGGATTCGTCGACCGCTGCTACAGCGCCCGCAGCAAGCACGACCACAAGTGCACCGGTCGCGCCAAAATTGCATTCAGCCATGCGTTCGCTGTGGCAAGGCCATGCGGAGCAAACACGTGAATATGCGCTGGCCGTCAAGGCCGGCGACAGCGCGTCTGCGTCGAACGCCGCTGATGGCGTCGTGGCGAATGCGAAACAGATAGCAGGCGCGGTTGGCAGCTACTACGGCGATGCCGCCGGAAAGCAGATGCTGACCCTGCTCGCCGGCCATTGGGGCGTGGTCAAGACGATGACCGATGCGCAACACGCGGGCGACGCGGCGGCCGCCACCAAGGCGGTGCAGGATTACGCCGTCAACGCGGGCGATATCGCCAGGTTCCTGTCCGGCGCGAATCCGAATCTGCCCGAAGAGGCGGTGCGCGGCCTGATGATGACCCACGGTGGCCACCACATTCAGCAGATCGGCCAAATCATGAAGGGTGACACGCAAGGCGAGGCAACCACCTGGAAGATGATGCGCGCGCACATGGACGTTATCGCCGACGCGCTTGCCGACGCCATCGCCAGGCAATTTCCGGCCAAGGCGACGTGACACAAACGGGTGCCCTGCGGCAACTCGGCACGACCCAGCAGAAACTGTTGCGCGCGTTGCTGCGTGAGCCGCAAGGCGCGAGTGTCGAAACGCTGTGCACGGTGCTCGGCGTCACCCACAACGCGATCAGGCAACACCTGACCGCGTTGATCGGCGCAGGTCTGGTCGAGCGAGGCAGCGCTCGTCCAACCGGTGGCCGGCCGCAGGCGCGCTATCTGTTGTTGCCGGCCGGACGCGACCTGTTTCCGCGGCACTACGAACTGATCACGGCCGGCGTGCTCGAGTATCTGTACGCCAGCACGGGCAAGGCCGGGGTGCAGGCGATGCTTTCGACGATGGGTCAGGAACTCGGCAGCGCCGCTGCGTCGCGCATCGACGGCTCCAGCGATGCGGACATTGCGAGTGCGCTGGCGGAGCAGCTCGACGTGCTCGGTTACGAAGCCCTCGCCGTGCACCGCGATGGCGAGATGCAGGTCGAAGCCTATAACTGCGTCTTCCACAATCTGGCGAAGGCGCACCCGGATGTCTGTCGCTTCGATCTCGCGTTCATGGAGGCGGCGACGGGTCGGCCGATCCAGCACATGGAATGCCTGGTTCGCGGCGGCCATGCGTGTCGCTTTCGCATCGGCAGTCGCAGCGAAGAACCGCAACACTGACACCTGCGTACCGATCGTCGTGCGATGCGCGTGTGCGAGCGTCACCGATGCTTGCCGTATCGGGCCGGAACGTTTATGAATGCTTCTTCGGCGTAGCCTCAATGCCGCACCGCGTTCATCGAGATCGCAGGCCACTTCCATGCAGTCACCCATTCGCCACCTTGTCGCAGCCCGTTTTGGTGCGGGCGCGCCGCACCCGCATTGGCGGAATAGCGCCATCGCGCTTGCGATCGGCTGCGCATTTGCCAGCGCTCTCGCACACGCAGCGGCGGGAATGACGTCTGTCGCAGGCGGTTCAGTGATCGTCAATGGCACGCTCGGGAATACCGCCGTGACGGTGTCCAACAGCGGCATTCTCGGCGGCAACGGCACGATCGGCGGTGATGTCGCGCTCACCGCGACCGGCGTGGTCGCGCCGGGTTCGAGCGGTGCGGTCGGTGAACTCGATGGCGGTGCGTTTTCCTGGCAAGCCGGTGGAGGCATCGCGTTCCAGCTCGGCGTGAACGACGCGGCGTCAGATCATCTCCAGTTTCTCGGAAGCATGGTCAAGCAAGGCGCTGGCGCGTTTCAGTTCCAGTTTGCCGACGGGGCGACGCCGCCCACCGCGGGCGCGACGTATACGCTGATCACCTTCGCGAATCAGAGCGGGTTCAACGTGTCCGATTTCAGCTATGCGTACACGGGCAGCCAGCCCGCACTGATCGGGCAGTTTCAACTCAGCCCGAATGCACTGATGTTCAAGGTCATCTCTACGCCAGTGGAGTTGCAGTCGTTCGACGTCAATTGAGGCCGGATCCTGCGCGCGTCGAGTTGCGTCAGGTTCCTGGATTGGCGCAGCCCTGAGCGAAACTCGCGAGCGCGACGCGCAAGCGGGCCAGGCCCTCGCTGACGTCCGCGTCGCCGATCGTCAGGGCCGGCACGAAGCGGAGCACGTCGGGGCCCGCCTGCAGCAGAAGAAGGCCATGTGCGGCGGCATGGTCGAGAACGTCGCCTGCGCGGCCCTTGTACGCGTTCGCGAGCACCGCGCCGAGCATCAGGCCACGTCCGCGCACGTCTGCAAACAGATTCGATTCCGCGTTGATCGCAGCCAGCCCGTCGCGCAGCGCGCGCGCCTGTCGCTCGACATTGGCGAGCACATCAGGCGATGACAACTTGCGCAACGCGACGCGCGCGACGGCTGCCGCGAGCGGATTGCCGCCGAACGTGGTGCCATGCGCACCGTATTGCATGGTCTCGGCGACCTTGGCTCCGGCGAGCATCGCGCCGATCGGGAATCCGCTGCCGAGCGCTTTCGCCAGCGTGACGATATCCGGTACGA
>JBDSBK010000072.1:0-8092 GCA_039921645.1 Dokdonella sp. | reverse complement strand
CGGAAGCCGAGCACGAACAGCGGCGCGAGCACGAGCACGCGCGTCACGATGATCTCGAGCACATGCTGGCGCGAACCGGCGAGCCAGTCCATCGTCTTCGTGCTGTGGTGCACGGCGTGGAACTTCCACAAGAACGGCACCTCGTGATACGCGCGATGCGTCCAGTACTGCGAGAGATCGGCGACGAGGATGCACAAGAGCAATTGCGGCACGAACCAGATGCCCTGTATCGCCAGCTGGAAATCATGGTTCACCAGCCAGCCGAACGCGTGATGGATCGCGAAGTTCACGGTGAGCAGGATCAGGCCGACGAGGAAATGGTTCACCGCGAAATGCTTGAGATCGGTTTGCCATTCGTGGCGGAACACGGCCTGGCCCTTGTACAGCGGAAACATCTTCTCGATGACGACGAAGATCACGGTCGAACCGAGCAGGTCGAGGATGAACCAGTCGAGACCGATGTACGGCGTGTGATCCGGAAAATCGCCGACCGGCACGCGTGAGCCGCCGAACGCGACCGCAGCGATCACCAGCGCAAATGCCACGAGATTGAGATTGCGGCGCACGCCGAGCACAAGATTCGCGAGCGAAAGGCCGCCCGCAACGAGCAACGCGACGAACATCGCCTGGCGCAGCACATCGACCGAGTACTGATGGCGCAGTTCGGGCGTCGTCAGGTATTGCGGGAAGTGGAACGCGAGCACGCCGAGCAGGCAGAGAAAGCCGAGCGACAGCGCAACGATCGTCGCAATCACGCCCTGGCCGAATGTGAGCCCGCCGCTGCTTTCGAGCAGGCGCGCGGTGTCGTCGGCGGTAGAGCGTACGAGTTCGCGATGCGCATGCAACGCATCGCCAAGCGTGTAGCGCGTGCGGCTGACCGAGCTGGACATCTGTTTCCCCCGAGAATTGCTATGCGTGGCCACCGTCGGCCGCTCCAGCACGGATTCTAATCGTCATCGGTGCTTGCCGCGCGGCCGCGTCACGCGTCTGCGGTAAAAAAGCCGACTACGCCATCGCGGCGGTTGCAGGACGCTGCGCAACCTTGTCGACCACGGCGAGGGTCTTGAGGATCGAAGCGGCCGCTTCGCGCCCGTCATGCACCGCGCGCACGACCAGATCCGCGCCACGCACGTTATCGCCGCCGGCGAACACGCGCAGGTTGGTGGTCTGGAACGGCAGGCGGCCGACGCCTCCGACGACGATGCGGCCACTCGCGTCGCGTTCGATGTCTGCATGAGCGCACCAGTCCGGCGGACTCGGTCGGAAACCGAACGCGACGATAACGACATCGGCATCGAGCGTCTCTTCGCTGCCGTCGACGTGCTCGGGGTGTGCACGACCTTTTCCGTCCGCGACCAGTCGCGTTTCGACCACGCGCAATCCCGTCACCCGATCCTCGCCGAGCACCGCGAGCGGCTGGCGGTTGAACAGGAAGCGCACGCCCTCTTCGCGTGCATTCTTCACTTCGCGGCGCGAGCCCGGCATGTTCGCTTCGTCGCGCCGATAGACGCAGGTGACCGACGCCGCGCCGAGGCGGATCGACGTTCGATTGCAATCCATGCCGGTGTCGCCGCCGCCGAGCACCACGACGCGCTTGCCGCGCAGATCGAGTTGCGGATGCGGAGTCGAGGTTTCGTCGAGCAGCCGGCGCGCGTTTGCGACAAGAAACGGTAGTGCGGGCAACACACCGGGCAGGCGATCGCCGGGAAGACTTGCTGGGACCTCGCGATAGGCGCCTGTGCCGATGAACACCGCGTCGTATCGGTCGAGCAGTACGTCGAATGCGATATCCCGACCGACGTCGACACCCAGCCGAAACTCGATGCCCATCTCCTCGAAGATCCGTCGACGCAGCCGGACGATCGTCTTGTCGAGCTTGAACGGCGGAATGCCGAAGGTCAGCAGGCCGCCGATTTCCTCGTAACGATCGAACACCGTCGCGGCGACGCCGGATCGCACGAGGCGGTCGGCGACCGAAAGCCCGGCAGGTCCGGCGCCGATCACTGCAACGTGTCGGCCGGTCGGTTTCACTTTCGACAGATCCGGCCGCCAGCCCTGTTGGAACGCCAGGTCGACGATGTTCTTTTCGATCGCACCGATGGTGACGGCACCGAAGCCTTCGTTGAGCGTGCAGTCGCCCTCGCACAGTCGGTCCTGCGGACAGACGCGTCCGCAGATCTCCGGCAGCGGATTGGTCTCGTGCATCAGGGTCGCCGCCTCGAACACGCGACCTTCCTTCGCCAGCTTGAGCCAGTTCGGAATGTAGTTGTGCACCGGGCATTTCCACTCGCAGTACGGATTGCCGCAATCGATGCAGCGCCCTGCCTGTTCCTCGCCCTGACCGCTGTCGAAGCCGGCGTATATTTCGCCCCAGCCGAGTACACGCAGCGCGACCGGTACTTCGCGCGGCAGTGCGCGCGGGAATTCGATGAACGCGGGAATCTTGTCCTTCATGCGGCACGCCTCAATGCATCGATCAGCGAATCGACGCTGGCCGCTTTCGGCTTGACCAGCCAGAACTTGCTCAGCAGGTCGCGAAAATGATCGCGGATCTGCGTGCCCCAGACGCTGCCGGTCGCGTCGACGTGCGCTGCGATCAGGCCGCTCAGATGTTGCAGGTAGTTCTCCATGCCTTCGGGCGAAATGCGCTGGATGTCGATGAGCTCGTGGTTGTAGCGATCGACGAAATCGCGCTCGGTATCGAGTACGTAGCCGAAACCTCCGGTCATGCCGGCGCCGAAGTTGAGACCGGTCGAACCGAGCACGACGACGATGCCGCCGGTCATGTATTCGCAGCAGTGGTCGCCGACGCCTTCGACGACGGCAAGCGCGCCGGAATTGCGCACGGCGAAGCGTTCGCCGGCGCGGCCGGCCGCATACAACTCGCCACCGGTCGCGCCGTAGAGGCAGGTGTTGCCGATGATCACCGCATCGCGCGCGACGAAGCCCGCATCGCGCGTCGGGCGCACGACGATGCGACCACCTGCCATGCCCTTGGCGACACCGTCGTTCGCTTCGCCTTCGAGCACGATGCGCACGCCGCCCGCATTCCACGCGCCCAGGCTCTGGCCGGCGCTGCCCGACAGATGCAGGGTGATCGGCTTGTCGTCCATGCCATGGTCGCCATGTCGGCGCGCGACTTCGCCCGACAAGCGCGCGCCGACCGAACGATCGGTGTTGCGCACCGCATAGCGGAAATCGCCGCCTAGCCGGTGCGTGACGGCGAAGCGCGTGTCATCGGAGATCTTCGCGGCGAGCGTGGCGGGATCGCGCGGCACGTTGCGCGCGCCGGAGCAGAACTGGGCACCATCGGCAGCGATGCCTGCCGCATTGAGCAGCGGTGCGAGATCGATGCGCGCGTGTCGCGCATCGACATCCGAACGCGGCCGCAGCAAGTCGACGCGTCCGACGAGATCCTGCAGGCGCGGCACGCCGAGCAGCGCGAGCCAGCCGCGCACGTCGTCGGCGACAAAACGAAAATAGCGCATGACCTTTTCGGCGGTGCCGACGAAGTGCTGTTTGCGCAGGATATCCAGTTGCGTCGCAACGCCGGTCGCGCAGGTGTTGAGATGGCAGATGCGCAGGTATTTGCAACCCATCGCGATCATCGGCGCGGTGCCGAAGCCGAAGCTCTCGGCGCCGAGGATCGCCGCCTTGATCACGTCGAGACCGGTCTTGAGTCCGCCGTCGGTCTGCAGGCGCACACGCTCGCGCAAGCCGTTGCGGCGCAGCGTTTCGTGCGCTTCGGCGAGGCCCAGTTCCCACGGCACGCCGGCGTAGTGGATCGAGCTCAACGGGCTCGCACCGGTACCGCCGTCGTGACCGGAAATCGTGATCAGGTCCGCATACGCCTTAACGACGCCCGCGGCGATCGTGCCGACCCCGGCATGCGCAACGAGCTTCACCGATACCAGCGCATCCGGGTTGACTTCCTTGAGGTCGAAGATCAGTTGCGCGAGATCCTCGATCGAATAGATGTCGTGATGCGGTGGCGGGGAAATCAAGCCGATGCCGGGCCGCGCATAACGCAAACGGGCAATCAGTTCGTTGACCTTGTGCCCGGGCAACTGGCCGCCCTCGCCCGGCTTCGCTCCCTGCGCGATCTTGATCTGCAGCACTTCGGCATTGACCAGATATTCCGGCGTCACCCCGAAACGCGCCGACGCGACCTGCTTGATCTTCGACATCTTGTCGGTGCCATAGCGCGCCGGATCTTCCCCCCCTTCACCCGAGTTCGAACGTGCGCCGAGGCGGTTCATCGCCTGCGCCAGCGTCTCGTGCGCTTCCGGCGACAACGCGCCGAGCGACATTCCCGCCGAATCGAAACGCTGCAGGATCGACTCCACGGACTCGACGTCGGCGAGCGCAATCGCGTCGATGCCCTCGCGAAACTCGAGCAGGTCGCGCAACGCCGCAGGCGCACGCAGGTCGACGAGATCGGCGTAGCGCCGGTAGTCGTGCGCATCGCCCGTCGTTACGGCGTGCTGCAACGCGCCGACCACATCGGGGTTGTAGGCGTGGTATTCGCCGCCGTGCATGTACTTGAGCACGCCGCCCGGCGCGAGCAGCGCGTTGTCGTCGAAAGCCACGCGCACGCGCTCGCGCTGTTCGTCTTCGAGATCGACGAAGCGCGTACCGCCGATGCGCGCAGGCGTGCCGGCAAAGCACAGGTCGACAACCTCGCGCTCGAGGCCGACGATCTCGAACAACTGCGCGCCGCGATAACCGGCAATCGTCGAAATGCCCATCTTGGACAGGATCTTCAGCAGTCCCTTGCGGATGCCCTTGCGATAGGTACGGCCCAGTTCGCGCGGTTCGCCGCCGCGTTCGCTCGTGCGCGCATGACGGCCGAGATCGAACAGGGTCTGGTAGGCGAGGTAAGGGTAGACCGCGGATGCGCCGAATCCGATCAGGCAGGCAAAGTGATGCGCGTCGCGCGCGGTGCCGGTCTCGACGAGCACGTTGCAATCGCAGCGCAACTGCGCGGCGACCAGCGCCTGATGGATCGCGCCGGTGGCGAGCAGCGCATGCAGCGGCAGCTTGTCCGCCTGCTGCGGCGGATAGCGGTCGCTGAGAAACACGAGTTTGGCGCCAGCGCGCACGGCGCTGGTCGCCTCGATGCAGATGCGATGCAAAGCGGCTTGCAGCCCCTCGTTCTCGCTGTAGTACAGATCGACGAAGCATTGCGCATTGGCGAATTGCGGGAGTGCGAGCAACTGGCGCAGCTTGCGTTGCGACAACACAGGCGATGTCAGCAGCACCTGCTTCGCGTTGTCGGCGGACAACTCGAACAAATTGCCTTCCGCGCCGATCTGCGTGACCAGCGACATCACCGCGGTTTCACGCAACGGATCGATCGGCGGATTGGTGACCTGCGCGAACGCCTGGCGGAAATAGTCGTACAGCGGCCGCGCGCCGGCGGAAAGTGCAGCGATCGGCGTGTCGTCGCCCATCGAACCGGTCGCCTCGACACCGTCTTCGGCGAGTGCGGTCAGCACGGTGTCGCGCTCCTCGCGCGAAAGGCCGAATAGCTTCTGGAAGCGCGCCAGTGTCTCCACCGGGAACGGTTCGGCAGCGAGACTCGGGTCGATCAGATGCGATTCGAGGTAGGTCACGCCCTCGCGCAGCCAGCGCTTGAACGGCGCGAGACTGCGACTCATCGCATCGATGTCCGCGTTCTTTAGCAGGCGATGCTCGACCAGGTCGATCGCGATCATTTCACCGGGTCCGAGTCGACCTTTCTCGACGATCGCCGAATCGGCGAGATCCCAGATGCCTGCTTCGGAGGCGACATGCAGATGGCGGTCGGCGGACAGCGCCCATCGCGCCGGCCGCAGGCCATTGCGATCGAGCGTGCACGCGGCATGGCGGCCATCGCACAGGACCAGTCCCGCCGGCCCGTCCCAAGGCTCCGTATGCAACGCGTAATACTCGTAGAACGCAGCCAGGTCGGCGTCGATGTCCTCGCGCGCGGACCACGCCGGCGGCACCAGGATGCGCATCGCGATCGGCAGCGCGATGCCGCCGACGAGCAACAGTTCGAGCGCGTTGTCGAGGCTCTGCGAGTCCGAGCCGTTCATCGCGATGAGTTCGCCGAGCGCCGAGAAATCCATCACCGGCGACACCAGCTTGGGACTGCGCGCCTGCATCCACGTGCGATTCGCGCGGATCGTGTTGATCTCGCCGTTGTGGGCGAGGTAGCGGAACGGTTGCGCGAGACGCCACTGCGGCGTCGTATTCGTCGAAAAGCGGTTGTGGAATACCACCGCGGCGCTGGCGAGGTCGGCACGCGCGAGATCCGGATAGAACGTGCGCAGCACGCCGGGCAGCACCATCGCCTTGTAGCCGATCGTCGCCGCGGAGAGCGTCACGACATAAAAATGGCTGTCGTGCGTCAGCGCGTTCGTCGCAAGCCGGCGCGCGCGGAACAAGGCGCGCTCGAACGCGTCCTCGTCCTGTCCGACCGCGGCATCGACGAACAGTTGAAGGATCAGCGGCCGCTGCAACGCGGCTTGTTCGCCGCAGACGGTCAGATCCAGCGGTACCTCGCGCCAACCCGCTATGCCGAGACCTTCGGCGCGCAGTCGCACTTCCAGTTCGACGACCGCGCGCTCGCGCTCGTCCACCTGCGGTGAAAGAAAGACGAGGCCGGCGGCGAAACGTTCGCCGGGGGCGATGCCAGCGTCCAGCGCAAGCCCGCGCAGCCACGCATCAGGGCGGTGCAGCAGGACGCCACAGCCATCGCCGGAGAGGCCGTCGGCACCGACCGCGCCGCGATGGGCAAGACGTTCGAGTGCGCAAAACGCGCGCTCGACGATATGCGCGCTGGGTTGCGCATCGATCTGTGCGATCAGCCCGAATCCGCAGCTGTCGTGCTCGTAACAAGGGTCGTACAACCCGCCCAGCCGGTTCGCCATCGTGCTCACCTTCGCGTGCAACAGCTCGCCGACCACCCTTCCGGCGCGATGCACGGATGGGCGTCTAGACATCCATTTGCGGAATGCGTCCCGAGGCTGTCGTTCGGCTTCGAGTGGAACACACTTGTTGCGTTGCGTCAAAAAGATTTTCGCTGAATCGTCGCGTGCGTCGGGCCGGTTTCAGCGGCGGTACCACGCTGCAGCTCGCACACCGGCCGCAGTGCGCCTTGCATGCGCGTTCGCAGCTGCTCTACGCTGCGGCGGGCGCAGCATTGCTGCGCGCAAGGCGGATACCGTCCGATGCAGGCGCCGAACGGTGGCGACCGGGCGTAGCGGCTGCGCCTGTTGTCTCCGACTTGCGATCGCGCGATCGCGTTTCTATCCGGGAAAAAACGGCCGATGAGCATCAAGCTGCGCCTTGTCATCATGAGTTTCCTGCAGTTCTTCGTCTGGGGATCGTGGCTGATCACGATCGGCGCGTACTGGTTCCAGACGCGGCATTGGTCCGGCGCGCAGTTCGGCGCGATCTTCTCGACGATGGGCATCGCCTCGCTGTTCATGCCTTCGATCGCGGGCGCGATCGCCGACCGCTGGGTCAACGCGGAAAAACTCTATGGCGTGTTCCACATCTGCGGCGCGATCGTGCTCTTCTTCGTGCCGACGATCGACAATCCGACCGCACTGTTCTGGGTCATGCTGCTGAACATGGCGTTCTACATGCCGACGATCTCGCTCTCGATCGCGGTGGCCTACGCGGCGCTCAGGCGCGAAGGCAAGGACGTCGTCGTCGACTATCCGCCGATCCGCGTGTGGGGCACGATCGGGTTCATCGTCGCGTTGTGGGTGGTCAGCTTGCTGCACCTGGAGACGTCCGGCGCGCAATTCCACGTTGCCGCACTCGCCGCACTCGTACTCGGTCTCTATTCGTTCACGCTACCGCCGTGCCCGCCGATGTTCGATCGCACGCGCCAGCGCACGTTGTTCGACAGCCTTGGATTCAGCGGATTCGCACTGTTTCGCAACCCCAAGATGGCCGTGTTCCTGATCTTCGCGATGTTCCTCGGCGCCGCACTGCAGCTGACCAACGCCTATGGCGACACCTTCCTGCACGATTTCGCCAATGTCGATGCATATCGCGGGCTTGCCGCCGTGCGCTACCCCGCGATCATCATGTC
>JBDSBK010000071.1:0-7337 GCA_039921645.1 Dokdonella sp. | reverse complement strand
GCCTTGCGCGTGGTCAGGCGCATCAGGCTCGGCAGCAGCAGCAGTGAAAACACCATCGCGACAATCACGCCGCCGACGTTGACTGCCGCCAGGCCGCGGTAGATCACGCTGCCCGGCCCCGGGTTGATCGCCATCGGCAACGCGCCGAGCGCGCCGGTGAGCGTGCTTGCAAGGATCGCGCGGAGACGCTGATTCAGTGCCTGCCGGATCGATTCCTCGAGATCGTGGCCGTGGTTCTGTGCATCGCGCGTGCGATCGACGAGGAGGATCGCGTGGTTCACGATCACGCCGACCATCATGATGAACCCGATCATCGTCAGCAGATCCAGCGGCTGGAATGCGATCACACCGAGCACGCGCAGGCCGAGCACGCCGCCGACGAGCGCAACCGGCACAGTCATCACGACGACGAACGCATCGCGCACCGAGCGGAACATCGCCGCCATGAGCAGGAACAGCACCAGCAGGGCGAGCACAAAATTTCTTGCCATCGTCGAGACGGTCGCCTGCAGTCGATCCGCGCTGCCGGCAAGGCGGATGTTCGCATCGGCAGGCAGCTTGGCCTTGAGAGCGGGCACGATCTCGTTCTGCAGTGTCTTCAGCGCATCTTCGAGCGAAAGCGTCTGCGGCGGATCCATCGTCAACGTGACCGTGCGGCGATGGTCGAGTCGGCGTATTTGTCCGGGACCAAGCGTGGTCTCAAGCTTGATCACGTCGCCGAGCGGCACGATCTGGCCGCTCGGCGTGACCAGCGGCGCCTCGGCCAGTGCTTCGGCCGTTTCGCGCCGGTCCGCGCGCAGGATGATCGGCAAGCGGTTGGCGCCGTCGAAATATTCGCCGAGCCACGCGCCGTCTCCGAGCGCACGCACGATCGTTCCGACCGACGCACGATCCCAGCCCGCTTCGGCGATGCGGCGGTCGTTCGGCACCGCGCGCAGCTCCAGCGCATGCTGATCCGTGTTCGGGTTCGACTGCACGTTGGCACCCGGGAATTTCTGCTCGAGCAGAAGGCGACCTTCCTCGGCGACGCGGTTCAGCGCCTCGGTGTCATCGCTCTGCAGATGGATCGCGACCGAACGCGCCGAGCCGCCGACGCCACCGAACAATTCACCTTCGCCGGCGAAAGCGCGCGTATCCGGGAAGCCCTTGATGATCTCGTCGCGCATGACGCGTTCGAGATCGCCGATGCGCTTTTCGTCGACGACGCGTGCGCCGATCGTGCCGCCGCCCGGCCACAGCCAGATGTAGTAGTTTTTCAGCGCGGGTTGCTTCTCGCCCTTCATGTACGGCGCCAGGCGTTCGATGAGCTTGCCGCCGATTTCGCGGTTGACGACTTCCGGACTCATGCCCGGCGGGAAACTGAAGCCGACGTCGATCGCTGCGCGCTTGACCGGCGGCAAGTAGTCGAGCTTGGGCAGGAAGTACCAGCTTGCAGCGAGCGGCAGGACGAGCAGGGCAAACACCCAGCCGAGTTGTTTCGGACGGCTATCCGTCCAGCGCAAGATGCGCTCGGTGATGACCGGCCAGCCATCGCCGTAACCGGATTTGAGTTTTTTTGCCTTGAGCCAACCACCGGCAGCCGCCGGCAACACGGTGATCGCGACGACGATCGACAACGCCACCGCGATCGAGATCGTCAGCGCAAGGTCGGCAAAGATCTGGCCTTCGACGTCGCGCAGGAACAGCACCGGCAGGAACACCGCGATCGTCGTGATCGTCGAGGCGATGAGCGCCGGCACGACCTGTGCGGTGCCTTCTCGTGCGGCTTCGAGAGGCGTCATGCCCGCTTCCTTCAGCCGGATGATATTGCCGGAGACGACGATCGCGCCTTCGACCACCATGCCGACCGCAAACGCGAGCCCGGCCAGCGAGATCACGTTGAGGCTGCGCCCGGCCAGATCGAGAGCGCCGAAGGTCGCCAGCAGGCAGACCGGAATCGCGCTCGCGATGAGCAGTGTTGCGCGCCAGTCGCGCATGAACCACCACACGCAGAACAGCGCGAGCAGGGCGCCCACGATGAGGTTTTCCGTGAGCAGATTCACCGCGCGATGGATGAAAAGTGCCGAGTCGAAACTCTGTTCGATGCCCAGGCCGCGCGTCTTCAGCGGACCGGCGCGTATGTCATCGACGACCTTCTTCACCTGCTCCAGCGTACCGAGCACGTTCGCGCCGGGCGCACGCAACACCTGCAGTCCTATCGCCGGGTTGCCGTTCTGATAGACGAAGAACTGCTGCTCGGGCGGCTTCTTCTCGATCGTCGCGACATCGCCGAGCTTGATCGGGCGTCCGTCGCGCCAGGCGAGCACGAGCTCGCCGAGGTCGCCGGGCTTGTAGCGTCCGGTGAAACGCAGGGTGTATTGCTGACGGCCGAGGCCGATTTGCCCCGCAGACACGTCGGTCGCGCGCGCAGCTTTCGCGGCGATGTCGGGAATACCGACGCCGACGGCAGCGGCCTTGGCGAGATCGACCGTGATGCGCACGTCATCGGGAGGCCCCGCATTGACGTTGACCGCAGCGACACCGGGCACCGCTTCGATACGCGGCTTGATGACGTCCTCGATGTAGTTGCGATAGTTCTCGATCGGTCCTTGCGTGCCGGGCAGCAACTGCACGAAGAACCAGGACAGCGAGTCGTTGGAATCGTTGCCGCCGCCGCCGACCTGGATAACCGGTCGCTCAGCGTCCTGCGGCTGCGAGCGCACGCGATTCATGCGGCCGATCACGTCGATCAGCGCGGTGCGCATGTCGGTGCCGATCGCGAAGGTGAGATTGATGAAACTGCCGCCGGTATTCGCGTTGCCCTCGATTTCCTCGACACCGGGCAAGCCCTGCAACACCTGCTCCTGCGGCTCCAGCAGTTCGGCTTCGGTCTCCTCGGGCGAGGCCGCGCGCCAGCCGGTGAACACCGTGATGTTCGGACGATCGATGTCCGGAAACAGCTGCAGCGGCAACTTGGTCAGGCTCATGCCGCCGAACAGGCAGATCAACAGCACGACGACGCCGACGGCGATGGGATTGCTGATGGCAGCTCGGATCAGGCGCATGGCGTTCCTCACGGTTCGGTGACAGCTTGCGCTGGCACTCGCTCGCTTGGGATGCGTCGGGAGTCACGAAGGTTGCGTGGGATGCGCCGGGATGTGGGCAGGCGGCGATGAAGCGTGCGACGAAAGCAGGTTGTCGCAATTGGCGCGGTAGCTCAGGCCTGACCCTGGCTCAGTTCAGCAATCGCACCTTGTCCTTGTAGCTGCGCGACAGCTTCAGTTGCTGGCCCGAGTCGAGGATCAGGAAATACTCGCCGTTGAGATGCGAGCGCAGTTCCTTGACGCGGCTGACGTTGACGATGGTCGAGCGGTGGATGCGCTGGAAGCGACGTGGGTCCAGCCGTCCCTCAAGTTCGCGCATCGTCGCGCGCAGCACATGCGTATCGCCGGGCGTGTGCACGCACATGTAGTCGCCGGCCGCATCGATCCACAGGATGTCGTTGATCGGCACGCGCAGGATGCGTCCGGCGTCCTTGATCGACAGACGTTCGTCGCTCGGATGCGCGACGCCGTCGGCATCGACGAGGGCTTCGTCCAGGGTCAGGTCCGGTCGTCCTGATACGTTGCTGAGCAGCCGCAACAGTCGGGCGCAGTGTTCGTCCGCATCGCGCGCGCCGACGCCACGACGCGCGCGATCGACGGCAGAATCGAGGCGCGCATCGTCGATTGGCTTGAGCAGGTAGTCGAGCGCGTTCGCTTCGAACGCCTGCATCGCGTACTCGTCGTAGGCGGTCACGAAAATGGTCAACGGCAATTGCGGCGCCGGTACCGCGCGCAACAATTCGAAGCCATCGATGCCGGGCATCTGCACGTCGAGGAACATCAGCGCCGGCTGGTGCTCGGAGATCGAAAAAAAGGCTTCGCGGCCATTGCTGGCTTCGCCGACGATCTCGATATCGTGATGCCGCGCCAGGCGCAGCGCCAGGCCGCGGCGCGCCAGCGGCTCGTCATCGACGATCAGAGTGCGGATACGCATGCGACGGATTCCTCTATCGGGGATCGCTCGAAAGGAAAGCGCAGGCGGACTTCGGTGCCCTGCGGTTGCAGCTGGCGTATCGCGAACTGGTGCTGCTCGCCATAGAGAACACGCAAGCGTTCACGCGTGTTGGTGAGCCCGACGCCGTGACCGCCGCCCTCGCCGGGACGGTAGTCCGGACTGCCGGGACCATCGTCGCGCAGTGCGATATCGATGGTGCCCTCGTCGACGCGTGCGACGATCTCGATGCGCCCACCTTCCTCGCGTCGCGACACCGCGTATTTGACCGCGTTTTCGATCAGCGGCTGCAGGATAAGGCTGGGCACGAGCGCCGTTCCGGCGGGCGGTGTCACCAGAATGCCGACCTTGAGGCGGTCGCCGAAGCGCAGCTGTTCGATCGTGAGGTAGCGCTTGACCGCACCGATCTCCTGGTCGAGCGTGACCTTTTGTTGCGGATCGTTGTCGAGCGAATAGCGGAGGAAGCCGGACAGCGCACCGACCATGCCGTTCGCCTGCTCGCGGCGACCGTCGAGGACGAGCGTCGAAATCGCATTCAGCGTGTTGAACAGGAAATGCGGATTGAGCTGGTAGCGCAGCATGCGCAACTGCGCCTGGTGCGCCATCGCGGTCGCCTGCAGCGCGGTTTCCTTTTCCTGCTGCAATTGGCGCGCGAGCTTGATGCCGACGTACGCGCCGGTCCAGGCCGCCAGGATGTACAGCGCACCGGCGAAATACGACAGATAACCCAGGATGCTCGGCGGCGGCTTGCAGTCCGTGCAGATCTGGTACATCGCGACCGCCCATGCGTAGGCGTAGGCGACGGAGGTCGCGGCGAGCAAGCTGCCGCCGATCCAGAGGCGCGAACGCAGCGGCCAGTTCCAGCTGTACTTGAGGCCGTAGCGGATGATCAGGGTGAATCCGAGGCCGCACAGCGCATCGAACAAGGCCAGCTTGTAGTAGCCGAGCGGCCTGCCGTAGCCGATGCCGGAAAGGAAGTTTTCGACCCCGTAACCGATCCATGCAGCGATCTGCACCATCCAGAATTGGCGGTTGCGGGTGATCATCGTGAACAGGCGGGAAAAGGCATCGCTCGATGTTAAATCGTTTCGGTACGGTTTCGCCGCGAACCGCCGCACCCGTGCAACGATTCGTCCCGATCAGGGATACACGCCCGCAGTGGTTACGCGAATAGTTCCAGCCGATGTCGTGTTTCGCTGCCGTCCGACGTTGTACCTAGTAACCACACTGCAATGGCTATCCAGGAGGACGCAATGCCGCTTTTCGCCCATTTCACCGATCAGGAATGTCGCGCCTGGATCGACGCCATCATCGCGATCGTGCGAATGCCGCCAGTGCAGCGGTGTTGGGTGGGATGAGGATCGGCCCGCAGGCTGGCCTGCTCAAGGCTGAGCAAAAACAAGAAAGCCTGCATTGCTGCAGGCTTTCTTGTTTTATATTGCGCCCCCTACTTGCCTCACTGCGAACCGTGCGAACGCTGCGCGTCACGATTCGCCGAGCTTCACGTCACCGCTTGGCGGCTTGCCTGATCCCGTCGGAGCTTGTTTCGCCCTTAGAGCTTTCATCGCTTTGTTCAGGTCCGCAACCGGAATGGAACCGGTCAACGCCGCAAGGCGATCAACGATGACTGTCATACGCTCGGTTAGATCTGCCTGGCCTACGCGCTTCGTTACGATGGCTGTTGCTATCGCGACTCGTTCAGCATCACTCGAAAGCTGTAAAGCCATCTCCTCCATACGCTGAGCGGGCATGCGGCCGGACATAAAATAACGCCCATTGGCCGGATCCGGCGCGCCGTTTTTCGAGGGGCATCCGAATAACTCCATGATGTGTGGGTAGGCGCCGTGCACGTATCCTGAGAGACCCAAGTGCGTCAGTCGCTGCACCGCCTTGGCATCCGAAGGATTGAGCCCGTTGCCTTTAATGCTCGCAATCCCTGCGAGAACCTGATCCCGCGATACGCGATCTCGCTTTTTCTGCGTATCAAGCGTTCGCGCTGGATCTTCGAATTCCTCTTGAAAGAATTCATTGGTCAGCCGAATTTGATTTTCGCTGGGCGCGCCCTTGTCACCCAGAGGCGTCGACAGAAATATCACGTCTTCAACGGCTTCACCGATGCAGCGAGAGAGAATTCCGACTTCTTGGTAGCAACCGTTGCATAGCAACAACCGCGCTGCATGCAGCAGACTTACGCTACGCACGCACTTCAGAAACGACATGACGATATCGTCGCGTTGTCCATGTCGAAAACTTGGCGTGCGGCCAGCCAGCATGACGAAATCCGGGGGAGCAAACCCACTGTGCAGCTTTAGGACGACAGACTCAATCTCGTCGATGGCGTTGTCGATTTCACGCAAGTCCATGGCTATTCACTATAAATGGGTCAGGGGTCCAGTGTGGTCGCGTTGCGCCTGATCTTGAACGAACGTGCCAGAACGACCAATGTGCCGCCAAAGAATCGCACGCGAAATAGTGTTCGTTTGGGGGCTTGCTCGATCTTCATTCTCATAGGATCAATGCTCGCTTGATACGCGACATTCCATGACCGCTTGTGCCGGCGCATGAGCGCTTCGATCTCCGCGATCTCCGCCGTTGCCTCAAGGTGAGATGTGTTGTTGGGCGCGTTGCCGACAAGCACGTCACTGTCAATGACAAACTCGACGTTTGCGCAATCGTTGAATGTCATCACCCGGTGAGTGTTCGTCCAGCGGCGAAATAGGTCCACCGTGACCTTCGACTTGGATCCGCGTTTGATGGCCGGGTGAAACGAGACGCCTTCGACTGTGTCGTCATGGACGTCGATTGTCGCGAAATCGGATGTGGTCTTATGGGCTTTTTGCACGGGTATGGTCGATGGTAGGGAGCCAAACTCCCGCATGATCTGTTCTTTGAACAGATGGAACAATCGACGACCGATGACGCCTCCCTGAAAGTCAGGGTTCTGGGGCACATGACACACCGACATGACTCTCTTCGGGCGGGTCTTGTGCGCGCTCGAAATCACTGGCGTGCGCGTTCTCTTTGGCAAGTTGGACTCGAACCCGGCGTGTAAGCAACATCAACAGCTTACGCTCAGGCCGAAAAACGAAAAAGGCCCCGGTTTTCACCAGAGCCCTTACGCATCAACAACTAACGAATTGTGGCGCCCGAAGTTGGACTCGAACCAACGACCCCCTGATTAACAGTCAAGTGCTCTAACCAGCTGAGCTATTCGGGCGAGCCGCGTATTTTCTCGGGACACCGGGCTCTCGTCAAGCCTTCCTGGAAAAAGATCCGTCGATCAGCGGGAATCTTGCTGCAAA
>JBDSBK010000070.1:0-7291 GCA_039921645.1 Dokdonella sp. | reverse complement strand
CAACGCGTTGAACTACGGCTACCTGCACATGACGACGACGGGTCCGCTCGGATTCCCGGCGCACGTACTCGAATGGGCCTACGACAAAACCGGAGCGGCGATCGCCATTCCGTAAGTCAAGAAAGCGTCGCCGATTGCCGACGGCAATCGGTGCGTGCGAGGCGGGGGACACCCCGCCTTTTTCTTGCGCGGTCGAATCCTCCGTCGGAATCGACCGCCGCAGGATTGCGTGTCGCTCGTGCGGCGATGTGCGCGTGAGACATCTCTCGGGTCATGCGCAGCCATCCGGCTGAGGTCCGCGCGGATTACATGCAACCCGGCCTGGTCCCTATCGCACGAACACCTCGAAGCCGGACATGAAAATGCGGTCCGGCGCAATCACGTAGCCGTCTTGATCATGGTCCACCGTGTCGGACGATGGGTTACCGAGGGCATCTTCGTCGGCAACGCCGTTGCAGTTGTCGTCGACGAGATTGCCGGCGACTTCGAGCACGCCCGGGTGGACCACGGGATTGTGATCGTTGCAGTCGCCGGATTGGAGCGTCACGCCATCGCCATCGCTGTCGGATATATCGGTGGACGGTATGTTGTTGACATCTTCATCTGCGAGGCCGTCGCAGTCGTCGTCGATGCCGTTGCCGACAAGTTCGGTCTGGCCCGGAAAGATGTTGGGATTGGTATCGTCGCAGTCGCCGACCCCGATGATGGGCGGCGGAGTGGTTTCGTGCGCGCCGGTGCGTACATCGATTTCGATGGTGCGATGACTGGCGCTTCGCCTTGTTTCGCTGCCCTGTGCATCGGCCGTTGCCGCAATGAGCAGGATACCCAGCAGCCATGGGACGCTGTGGCGGTGCATCGTGAGCTCCTCGATGTTGCGTGCGGAAGACCCAGCTTCGCATGAATCGCTTGTGGGGTGCGCTGCACGGTCTTCGACCATGACATTCATATTTGCGACATGGTCGGCATGCGGTGAGCGTCGCATTCCCTAGACTGCCGCCTGGCGCGCTGCGGTGGGGTACCGCGCTGGAACGTTGCATTGATGGGTCGAGGCATGGCCGGGTTCGCCGGCACCGTCCCGCGTCTGCGGAAATTTCTACAAAGGGACAAAAATGAGCAGTCGTCGCGCGCGCATCGCCTTTGCGGCCGGAGCCGCCATCGTATCGCTGAGTGCCTACGGCACCGCGAAACTGGTCGGTCTCTTGACGCCGGTCATTACGGTCACGCCGCAGCCATCGAGTTCGCCGGCCCCCGCAGTCGCGACGCTGCCGGATTGCAGCGTGGCGAGCGACCTCACGTTTTGCGATGGGTTCGATCCTTTGCCCGGCGTCATGCCGGGCACGACGCCGGCGGAACTGGGCGCACCTTCGACGGTGGCGTTCAATGGTCTTGGTTTGATCGTCGATACGCTCAATCATGCGCCCAGGCATGCCGTGCCGACGCGCTGGGCCGCGCCGCCGGCGCCGCTGGCGAGTCCCACGATGCCGAGCATTCCGTCGGTGACGGTGCTCAATCGGCGCGACGCTTTGATCGTCTATGTTCCTGCCGTCAAAGGCGCGGCCGACTATCGCGCCTATATCGTGGATGCCTCGGTGACCTTTGCCGGTACGCAGCCGCGCGGCGCAACCGTGGCCTGCGCGGGTTTCCGCCAGCGTTACGTGCGCAATGTGGATGCGTTGCAGAGCGGTAGCGCCCTCGTCAGCGCCGTGCATCATCGCGAGCTGCTGCAGGCCATCGAAGTACCGGGCCTCGTGGCGAACGGCGACTACAAGGTCGTGGTCGAGGCGCTCGCGTCGCCGTGCCCGTTCCCGGGCGTGATGGCGCACACGAATGCGACCATTCCGCTGTCCACGGTGAACGCGAGCAGCAGCGGCGGCGACCATTTCAATTTCCGCAGTTTCGCCGACATCAAGTCGATGTACGGCAACGAAATCCTCAATGGCCAGGGCAGCACGCTGGTCGACTACAAGAACGTCAACGCAGGCCACGATGCTCCCGCCGAACTCATCGGCCAGCCGGTGCCGCCGAATGATGCGGTCATGCCGTCCGATCCGCTCGTGCTTGCGCGCAGCACACTCAAGGTGTCGCGACCCGCCGGTGACGAGGCGATCAATGCGCCGAACTTCGATGTCGGTCCCAACGCGACGTTCGAGGATTTCGCGAGCGACGCGGTGATGACCACGCTGCACACCGAAACCCGCTCAGAAGGCGCCGGGCTCGTCAGCGGCGGGCAATTTGGCGACTGGTATTTCTGGACGATGGCGGTGCAGCCGGCCTTGAACGCGTTGTCGCAATGGGAGGATGGCAACAATCCCAAGGGCGTACAGGTGTGGCGTCGCCACGGCCGGCTCTACACGACCTTCGGCGACTGGGGTCAGGACGTGCTCGGCGCGATCTACTTTTCATCGACGCGCACCCAGCCGCAGCAGCTGGATACGACCAAGTACGTGCATTCGTTCTTCCGCGTCGATTCCGGCGCGACACCGCGTCGCTATTGGCACTGGATGATGTGCGGTGGCGCGACGCGCGACGAACTCGCCGATCCCGTGACGCACATTCCGCGCGGACGTCCGGTCGCGCAACCGTTTTTCTATGCGGTGAACGGCAGAAACCCGAGCGCGCCGATGCTCGGCGAACCCAACAATGCGTATCACGACAAGGAATGCCTCAATCTGATCCAGATTGGCGGGTACTGGAACTGGGGACCGCCGCCGAACGCGGGGGCGACCTGGTACGACGAACCGCATTCGCAATTGCATGCGTTCATCAGTCCGCAGGGCGTCGAGAACGGCATCATCAACCTCAAGCCGGCGGGCATCGACGACTACGATCCCGAAGCGACCAACGGCATGTTCTGGCGCCTCGATGCGAGTCGTCATCCGACCAGTCCGATGTTCGAGCCTTTCGACCAACAGGCGCCGCTCACGCATTTCGACGTGTTCACGCGACACGACCGCGTGATCCTCTACATCAACGGCCGCCAGGCGTGGTGTGGCGATCTGAGCGATCGGCCGCTCGCGATGAACTACGGCCTTATCACTTACGGCAACGTGCTCTACCATTCCAGTGCCGAAACAGGTTCGGCGTACACGGGTGTGGAGCAGTACCAGGGCGCCGTGGGTGCGAGCTTCCACTACGTAATGAACACGCCGTGGGCCGATACACGCATCTGGGACGCGGTTGGACAGAGCGAGAAGATCGATATCCCCTCGCAATTCATGTTCGATGCCGGCGCGTGCTTCAAGCCGAAATCGACGGCGGTGCAGTGAGGTCGACGCGTCGAATTGTCGTTGCCGGGACGAGTCGAGTGCGCACGGAATGGATGTACTCGGTGGCGAGTGCGCGATAGGCTGCGCGATCGTCCATGTCCATCGCCGTTCCCATTCCCATGCGCAACCCTCTCCAAGATCAATTGCTCAAGGCCGGTCTGGTCAAGAAGTCCAAAGTCGCCGAAGTCGCGCGCGAGCAGGCGAAGCAGCGCCATGGCAAGGCGCCGCCGGCACCGAATGCCGAACAGGTGAGTGCCCAGAAGCTGCAGGCCGAGCGTGCGGAGCGCGATCGCGCGCTTGCGGCGGAGCGCAATGCGCAGGCGCGCGCAAACGAGTTGCGTGCGCAAGTCAGGCAGATCGTCGAGACGAACAAGGTAAAGCGCGAAGGCGAGATTGCCTATCGATTCACCGATGAAGGCAAGATCAAGAACGTGCTCGTCAACGAGGTCCTGCGCAAGCAGCTTGCGAATGGTTCGCTGATCATTGCGCGGCACGACCAGGGTTACGAATTGCTGCCACGCTCGGCAGCGGAAAAAATCCACGCGCGCGATGCGTCGGCGATCGTGCTCGATCACGGTGATCGCCAGGCGGGTGCTGTGCCGGTTGACGACGACGAGCACTACAAGCAGTTCCAGGTACCGGACGACCTGATCTGGTAATGGCCCGCTACCGCCGCTGGGTGGTGGACACCGACGGCTGCGGAGCTCGCGATCAGGTTCGAGTCATCAGGCAAAGGTGAGCTGGTTCACAGGGCATGAGCGTTTCGGGTCACGGTGACGCGGTTGCCGGCGCAGTACCGTGCGTCGGCGTCATCAACCAGGAAGAGACCCCATGAACCAGGTTTTACGTACGACCATTGCCACTCTTGCTTCGCTTGTCGCCACCAGCGCGTTTGCCGCGTCTCCCGTTCGCGGCGTTGGCGACCTTGCGCGGTCATCCGACATACCGCAGCGTTCGGCGACACCATCGCTGGCGGCTGCCGGCCTTGCCGGTCCGAGCGCCGCCGACGTGGGCGATGCCGATTCGTTCGGTCGCGCCGTCAACTGGCTCGGCCTCGCTGCTGAATCGATCGAACTCGAAACCGACTGCACCGGCGTCACCGGCAATTGCCAGGTGATCTCGCCGTTGCCGGCCTACACGTCTTTCAGCTTTTCCGACATTGCACACATCACGTTGCCGGCGAAATCGGCGCATTCGCTGCTGTGCTACTGGTTTTCGCCGCTGCTGACGATTTCGTACAACAACCCGACAGCCGCGGCTGTGGTCGCACACCTCAACTACGCTCCATCCGTCACCGTCGAGAATTCGGTGCTGAACGATCCATCGCTGATCGATCCGTCGACGGGTGTTCCCTTCGGTGGCCAGCTGGTGACGGGCCTGACGTCATCCGAGCATCTTGAGGTTCCTTTGCCTGCGGGCCTTTCGCTGACCGAGCGCACACGCGATTCGACGGTCTGCATCGCGGGTCTGGTCAGCCAGAACGCGCTGGTCGAGAACTGGGGCTTGAGCAACGCGCAGGCGAAGGAGTTCTTCAAGCACAAGACGACGCTACGCCTGAACATCGACGGCAGCGCGCAATATGTCGACAGCGCCTCCCTGTATTTTGGTCTGCGTGTCGTTGGCGACTGAGTGCATTGGAGGAATGCTGATCGGCGATCCACGTTGACTCTCCGACGCGAGCGTCGAACGCTCGCGGCGGAAGCGGATAGCGCCTTCCTTTCAGCGCGATCAATGATCGGCGACGGAGGCGCGGAGTTCGTTCCGCAGAGCGCAGGTTGGGCTGACCGTTTGCTTCACGCACCGCTTGTTTGGCGGCGCTCGCCGAGCACCGACCGCGTTTGACCCGCCGGCGCGTTGTCCGTACAAAGGCGAACCCATCAGCGGAGCAAGGTCGTGGCGATTTCAGGTGCGGGAGGTACGCCGGGCGGTGTTGGCCAATTCCTGTTTGGATTTGCGCTGGCCGTGGTCGGTGGCTGGCTGCTGATGAACCAGGTTGTCGTCAGCGGAAGTGCATGGTCGCTGTGGGGCCATGACACGTTCGGCGTGTCGCTGATTCCGTTCGTCGTCGGTGTCGGCCTGCTGTTTTTCAACGGTCGGTCGGTGATTGGCTGGCTGCTGCTGATCGGCGGGTTGCTGGTCGTGATCGTCGGCGTCGTCGTCAATCTGCGCATCTATTTTCAGCCGACGAGCCTGTTCAACACCCTCGTGATGCTCGTGCTGCTGTTCGGCGGCATCGGCTTGATCGCGCGATCGCTCAAGTCCCAAGGCACGGCTGAGTGATCCGCCAATCGCATGCGTTCAGCGGCTTTGGACATCGCATCAGCAAATCAGGCGGTCGCCTGTCTGGAGCGGATCTTCGGGTACGACGTTGAGCGACGACGCCTGCAGACACGCGCTGCGGCTCCGGCTATTGCGCGATCGATTCAAATGAATTGTGAAATATACCGTCGGATTGGTTGTCGTAGACGCTGAGCGTCACGACCCCGCCATTGATGCTGAAGCCTCCAGGCGCAACACACAGTTGCAGCGCATGCATGCCGTCGTAATCCTGCAGATTGATGTGCGCGACCAGCCCGGGACAGGCGCCAACCGTGAGTGCGTCGTCGGACTCTGCTGCGTGGCTCGCGAACGTCACTGCCAATATGCCGCCTGTCAGCGCGAGAACCGAGCGAATGGTCATGCGTACAACTGCCTCACGGGTGGGTTCTCCTCAGGTTTCACGACGCGGGTGTATTCCCGTGAACGCGCCACGACCTTAGGTCACGCAATAGCAGGAAAAAGTGAAATGGAACGAAGGATTCCGTAGTTTTGGATTCCGCGCCTGCTCAGGAATTTCGTGTCCTGCTGCCTGGAAGTGTGAGCGCGATCACTGTCCTGTCCGATACGACATGAAGGCAGATTGTGCGTTGCATTCGCTGGTTTGCGGCATACCGCGATGCCCAACCCTTGTCGAGGTCGGCAGCCGATGCTGCACAGCCAGCATGCTCATCGCGTTTTCGCGTGAACCACGCCCGAGATCCTTTGCCGCGCAGAAGCATTCGTTATCATGCCTAACTCGCATTCAATGGATGCCGTCATGTCGCGAAACGTCCAACTTGTCTTGATCGCGATCGTGATCGTTCTTGTCGCGGGTCCGTTGATGCTCGCGCTTGCTGGTGCGTTGCGCGCACGCAGTCTGCCGGCTGCAAAGCATGGTGCAAACGCTGCTGTGCGGGATCCTGCGCTGGTGATCGCATCGACACTGCTCTACACGCTCGCGTTCAATCTGACATTCTTCATACAGGAACTTTTCCTGGTGCTTCCCAAGGCACTGACGCCCGGCCTGCGCCCGACGCTGTTCCACAACAACCATCGGTGGGAAGGCGACAGCGCGTTCGCAGCGCTGTTCCAGGGTACTGGCGCTCTCGCGACGCTGATCGCGGCCGGAGCATGCGCGCTGCTGCTGAGACGCATCCGTTTCCGATCGGTCAATGCGCGCCTGTTCCTCGTATGGATGGTGTATTGCGGATGCTTCATGGCGTTGCCGCAGGTGGTCATCGGTGCGTTGAGCGCCGGCAGCGACGTGGGCATGGCAATGGACTACTTCCGTCTTTCCCCGGTGGCGAAGACGTTGGCTGCTCTCATCGCGCTGGTTTCCATGCCGGTGATTGCGCTGTGGCTGGCACGCGAGCTACTCGGACTGGCGACGGATCCTGCTCAAATCGACACTGCGTCGGCGCGCTCGCGCTTCATCGCCTGTGTGGCAACGCTGCCTGCACTGGCCGCGGTTGGTTTGATCATTCCGTTTCGCGTGCCTCGCGAAATCGTCGAGGTCGTCGTTCTGCCGATCGTCGTGAGCTGGGCAGGTGTCGCCTGGATGCAGGCCGCATCGTGGCGTATCGTCGACGCGGCGCGCATTGCTGGTGCAAGAACTGCCACGATCGCGTGGCCGCTCGTTGCCGTCGTGCTGCTTTTGCTGTTTTTCCAGTTCGTGCTGCGACCGGGTATCCACTTCTATTGAGCCGCTGACCGCGAGGGCGGTGTGT
>JBDSBK010000069.1:0-4206 GCA_039921645.1 Dokdonella sp. | reverse complement strand
CTGCCGATGATGTGCAGGATCAGATCCTTGGCGCCGACGCCCGGCGCCAGTTCGCCGTCGACATGGATCGCGAGTGTCTTCGGCTTGCGTTGCAGCAGGCACTGCGTCGCCATCACATGGCCGACTTCGGTGGTGCCGATGCCGAACGCGAGCGCGCCGAACGCACCATGCGTCGACGTATGGCTGTCGCCGCAGACGATGGTCATGCCCGGTTGCGTCGCGCCGAGTTCAGGTCCGATCACGTGCACGATGCCGCGATCGGCGCTTTCCCAGCCATGCAGGGCGACGCCGAATTCGCGACAGTTGTCTTCAAGTCGGGCGACCTGTGCCTTTGCTTCGGGGTTCGTGTAGACGCGCTCGCCGTTGGCCGCGGCAGGCAGTGTCGGCGTCGAATGATCCAGCGTCGCGAGCATGCGCTCGGACCTGCGCAGTGGCAGCCCGCGTTCGCGCAGCTCCGTGAATGCCTGCGGCGACGTGACTTCGTGCACGAGATGCAGGTCGACATAGAGAATCGCGGGTGTTTCGGCTGATTCCGGCGCGACAACGTGCGCGTCCCATATTTTCTCAAACAATGTCGTGGCGTTCATGCCGCGATCTCCTCGGGTGCTGGTGCAAGTTCGCGAGAGGCAGGCGGCGCGTTGTGCGGCATTGCGTCTGTTGACGCAGACGCGACCACGTACGTGAGCCAACTCCGCCGGTCCTCGGTGCGGCCATCGAACAAGCCGAAGAACGCCTGCTGCAGGTGTTGCGTGATCGGCCCCGGCTTGCCGTTGCCGACATCCTTGCGATCGACCGAACGCACCGGCGTGATCTCCGCGGCGGTGCCTGTCATGAAGATTTCATCGGCCGTGTACAAGGCTTCGCGCGGCAGGTCGCGTTCCTCGACCGCGATGCCGAGATCGGCGGCAAGCGCGATGACGCTGTCGCGCGTGATGCCGGCGAGGATGCCGGCGCTCGTCGGCGGCGTGAGCAGCTTGCCGCGCTTGACCAGGAACAGGTTTTCGCCGGCGCCTTCGCTGAGCAGTCCGTTGTGGCCAAGCGCGATGCCTTCCGCGTAGCCCGCGCGTCGGGCTTCGAAGCCGATCAACTGGCTGTTGAGATAATTGCCACCGGCCTTGGCCCAGCTCGGAAACGTGTTCGGTGCCGGGCGATTCCACGACGACACGCCGACATCGGCGCCGTGTTCGACAGCGTCGCCGAGGTACGCGCCCCAGTTGAGCGCCATGATCGCCACGTCGACGGGCGCGCCATCGGACGGCAACACGCTCAATCCGCCCGCACCGCGAAACACGATGGGCCGCACATACGCGGATGGCATCGCGTTCGCGCGGATCAATTCGAGGCAGGCCGCGTTGATCTCGTCTTCGCTGTAGCCGATGTCGATTTCGTAGATGCGTGCCGACTCGAACAAGCGATGCGTGTGATCGACGAGTCGGAAATAGGCGGGCCCGCGCGGCGTTGCATAGACGCGTTCGCCTTCGAACACCGAGGAGCCGTAGTGCAGTGCGTGCGCACTCACGTGGACGGTCGCGTCGGCCCAGGGTTTGATCTGCCCGTTGTGCCAGAGAAATGGCGTGCTCATGCTGCGGCTCCTTCGGTTTTCAGACTTGCGTCGGTCGTGGCGGCGGGCGAGGGCAACTGGCGTTCGATGCGGTTGACGATCGCGAGCGCCGCCATCGCGGTCGCCTCGATGATGTCGGTGCTGACGCCATTGCCATGCCAGTCGCGCTCCGCGTGGCGCGCGGTCAACTGCGCCTGGCCTTGCGCATCGCCGCCTTCGCTGACGGCGCGTACCTGGAACTGCGTGACGTCGAGCGTCGCACCCGTTGCACGTTCGATCGCGCGCAGCACCGCATCGACCGGTCCGTCGCCGATCGCCGCTTCGCCGACTTCGCGCCCATCGTCGTGCCGCAGCTTCACGGAAGCCGATGCGCTGCCGCCGAGGTGCGAGTTGGTGTTGAGTTGCACGATCCGCCACGGGCCGGTCGCGTCCGGGTCGAGGCCGAGCGCGATCGCCTCGAGGTCCTCGTCATGGATCTCGCGTTTCTTGTCCGCGAGCGCCTTGAAGCGCACGAACACGCCGTCCATGAGCGCTTCATCGACGTCGTGACCGAGCGTCTGCAGCCGTTGGCGCAATGCGTGCCGGCCCGAATGTTTGCCCAGCACCAGGCGCGTCTCGGCGATGCCGACGTCCTGCGGACGCATGATTTCGTAGGTGCCGCGGTGCTTGAGCATGCCGTGCTGGTGGATGCCCGATTCGTGTGCGAACGCGTTGTCGCCGACGATCGCCTTGTTGCGTGGAACCGCCTGGCCCGTCAGCTGGGTCAGCAGGCGCGAGGTCGGAAACAGGCGGCGGCTGTCGATACGCGTGTCGACGCCGAACAGCGGCGCGCGTACGCGCAGCGCCATCACGATTTCCTCGAGCGCGGCGTTGCCGGCGCGCTCGCCAATGCCATTGATCGTGCACTCGACCTGACGCGCGCCGGCGCTCACCGCGGCAAGGCTGTTGGCAACCGCCATGCCGAGGTCGTCGTGGCAGTGCGCGGAAAAGATCACGCGATCTGCGCCATGCACGTGCTGTCGCAGGTAGGCAAACAGCTCGGCCATTTCGGCTGGCGTGGTGTAACCGACGGTGTCGGGCGCGTTGAGTGTGGTCGCGCCAGCCGCGACCACCGCGTTGAACACCTCGACGAGGAATTCCGGCTCGCTGCGCAGTGCATCTTCGGCGGAGAATTCGACTTCGTCGCATCGCCCGCGTGCGCGCTCGACGGCGGCCACGGCCGCGTCGACGACCTGTGCCTTGCTCATGCCGAGTTTGTGCTCGCGATGCAGCGGACTGGTCGAGAGGAACACATGGATGCGCGCGCGCTGGGCGGATTCGAGCGCGCGTGCCGCACTGTCGATGTCACCGGTCTGACAGCGGGCGAGCGCGCACACGGTCGTGGTCTTCAACGTGCGTGCGATTTCCGCGACCGCCGCGAAGTCATCGAGGGAAGCGTGCGGGAAGCCGGCTTCCAGCACATCCACGCCGAGCGCTTCCAATGCGTGTGCGAGACGCAGCTTCGCGCGTCGAGCCATGGAAAATCCGGGCGCCTGCTCGCCGTCGCGCAAGGTGGTGTCGAAAATGAGCACACGCTCGCAAGCATTGTCCTGCGTGGCGCCGCCGTCGTCTGATCGTGCTGTTTCGGGGTTCATCCTGGCTCCGATTGAGGCGGGGCCGAGGGCGTGTCACCGGAGTTGCTCCGGCATACCGGCCATTCATGGCCATGGAAAAATGGCCATAAAAAAACCCCGCATCCGTTGCCGGGTGCGGGGTTTTTTGGGGTATTCAGGTTGGTTTCAATCTACCTGGACACAAGCCCTCAGCCCGCACCTCCGCTGGTAATAAGAAGTACGAGTACAAGGGCGAGTAGTACGTTGCCGCGGGCACGCAGCAAGCCGGAAACCGCCGAGAGGCGGTTCGTTTCGGCGATGCGGCGGTGGTTGGTGCGCTGCGACATGCTGCCGACCCTACGGGATGGCATTGGAAACTGTCAACTATTATTTTCGCGAAGATCGATGTGCCGTCGTTTGGACGTCTGGACGTCCAGCAGTCCGGAGGATGGCAGCAGGGCGATGCGGATTTATCGGCGAATGAGCACGAAGGATTGGCTGAAATCCGTGCAACAGATTCGCAATCACTGCCCCGATGGCGACTTGCCGGCATGACGGACGGGGGATCGGCAGATCGCGGTTGCCGTGTCGGGTAGCGCCTGCAGCCCGCTGCTGAAAATTGTGACAGGGAGGCGGCATCAGCCTCTAGACCTATATTTGTCTAGGTCTGGAGGCGTAGAGTGCCGATGGGCCAGCCGTCAATCTGCTGGCCAAAAGCCGCCCGATCTGGCGGTTCTTGCACGTTTGTTCGAGGAGGCGATCATGATCCCGATTTCTCGTCTGATGACGGCTTTGCTCCTGACTTTTCCATTGTGCGGTGCCGCGTTCGCGGCGGGGGCGCCGGCGGCAAAAAGACACGATGAAGGCGAATCGAAGGAGTTCCTTGCGCTCAAGGCGCGTGCGAAGGCTCCTGCAAAGGCCGATATGGACGCGGCAGTCAGTCTGGACGGATTCCTTTCGCGCAAGGGCGAGCACGACTGGTCCGTGAGCAAGGGCGGCGCGCTCGAAGGCTATGTGATCCAGGTCGAGAAGGAACAGGATGGCGATTTCCAT
>JBDSBK010000068.1:0-12203 GCA_039921645.1 Dokdonella sp. | reverse complement strand
TCTCGCGTTGGAGTTCGATCGGCAGACGTTCCTGCCATGTCTTGTCACCGACCGCCTTGATGTCGTCGCGCTTGAACTGCGAAAAGACGGAGGGGCCATAGAGCGCTTTGATGGGCAGTCGACCCTTGCCCTTGCGCTCGAAGATCTGCCGATTGCCGTTCTTGCCTGCAGCGATGAACGTCCCGGTCAGCGTCGAACGTGTGCCGCCCTTGAGGACGATCGCCGTCGCGCCTGGAGACTTCACGCCACGCCAGCGACCGGCGTACTCGATCAGTCCGACCGGCCGGCGCTTGATCTCAAGCACGACGCGAGGCGATGCCGGCGTCGCCTTCACGGCGATGCGCACGGCTTCCTTGACGCGACTGACCTTGAGGCTCAATCGCTCGACGATGGCTCGACTCTGCGCAGTGATGATCGAAGTCGAAACGCGGTTCACGGCGCGCGCCTCGGCCTTCGCTGTCGCTGCAGCCAGCTCGCGGAAGTTGCGCTCTAGCTCGAAGATGCCGCCGATGCGGTAGGCGTTGTCAGCCATGCGCGATCGCCTTCGACTTCGCGTCCGGCCAGTACTCGCGCAGGAATGCCGCGGCCGTTCCTTTCGTCTTCGCCTCGCTCCAGCGCGCGAGCGGCGACTCCTCGATCGCGAATGGCATCGCCTCATCGCCCATGCCGACGCAGACCTGCCGCACGATCGCGAGCGTCACGACGCCGAGCAGGTCCATCGCCTGCGGCTTCGTGAGCTTGAGATCCTGTCGCGCATACCCGAGCACGAGGTTTCGGAACGTCTGGCCGTCGACCAAGCCGGGAACGACCGTCTCGCCGAGCCATTCCTTGAGGAACGCCAGGGTCTTGGGGTTTGATTCAATCGTGGAATCGGTGCCGGCGCTTTTCAGGTGAGCCAGCACGTCCGCCATGTGCCACCGCTTTTCCGTGCGACCGCCGGATTCCTTGCGCTCCGCGGCCGGCAAAGATTCCAGACGACGCGCCAGCGTGCGTCGATCCATGTCGAGTTCGGTCGCCAGGCCGTTGATCGACCATGTTTGTTTGCTCATTGCCATTGGAATGCCTTGTGGTGGCGCACTAGGGAATGCTGGGACTAGGAGAACGGAGCGCTAGGCTCACCCGTAGCGGTCGAGTGACCGGCAAGGACCCGTTGACCCCAGCATGCGGCCGAGGCTTCAACCTTGGCCACCGAAAATCCTTGCTATCAAAGGCCCTTCGAGCCGTGGCAGTGGAAGCCTAAGAGCGTGAAATTGTGTCGAGAACCGAGCCTTGTCACCCCGTGGTTGATAGCCTTCAGGACTGGGACCCATTGACCCCAACCCCTCAAGCTCGAAACCCCGCGGGCAGATGCAGGTCGATCAGTCGGCGCAGTCGCTGCTTTGCTCCGCGCTCATCACAGTTCTTGACGACGTCATCGATGAAGGCCTGCACCGACGGTTTCTTAGCCTTCTCAGCCGCTGCCGTGAACGCTCGATATTCCTCGTGGCTGATCTCGTACTTGCCCCCATGCACGACGATGTGCCGCCCTCCATAGGTGGCACATACCTTCTCGCTCTCGCCAACCTTCAGCCGCCTGCGTCCTTGAGCGACCACGGTGCCGGCCAACAGGACAACGCCGCCGCCGCTGGTGTGAACCTCGTTGACTGAGTTGCGATCACCGACCGCGATCGCCTTGTTGGATGTGTGCATGCTCATGTCCTCAAAGTTGGAGCGGTCGTTACCGAGGAACTCCGGCACGCCGCGACCGCTCCGTGTTCACCCGGCGTGCCGGGGCAGAGTCTTAGGCGGCGGCTTGGTGTTCGCTGATCTTTTGACGCCATGCGTCGCGCTGGTCCCTCAAGCGTTGAGCCGCAGCCTCGAAGCGCACGGCATCGTCGATAGCGGAATCCGCTGACTTGCCGGCGTGCGGGCTCGCAGTGTTCGCGGCTCGAACGGCGCGCTCCCTCGCCTGGCTTGCCTGGCTGTCGCATTCATCCGCCTGTGCTTCAAGCGACCGCATAGACGCGATGGCTTGACCATGGTTGAAGGTGTCGACTGCGAGCGGCTCGGGAATGGCGAGTGCCGTGATTGCGGCATCGCGACCGAAGTGGAGTGCCGCGCTTGCCTTGGATCGCGCATGCCCGTCGACCATCGTGGACTGCACCCGCTCGTTGACGGGCTGGCGTGCGGCTGGTGTACATCCATCGAGGAACGATTCGTCGTTACCCCAGGTTGTGGACATGGCGTCAGGCAGATAGTCGCGCAGGAGCGATGGCACATTGCCGCCGCCTGCGAGGAAGGGCTGGGCCAGCTTTTGCACCGCCGTGCGATTGGACTGCAGGAAGTCGGCAACCTTGTCGTCGACGTCGGCACTGAGGAACGCAGACTGTGCGGCGTTGCATGCCGTCTCGCACGTAAGGACGTCGATCGTCCCCCGCGCAACTTCGCGCGCCAAGTAGTCAGCGGATCGCTCCAGGAGATCGACCACGCCTTCCGCATTCGCCTTGCCTGCGATCAGCGTCGACGCGGCAGCGGGATTGCCGGCATCGGCACCCGTGGCGAATTCCTCGAATTGCTTCTCGTAGCCAGCCAGGGCCAGCTTTGCATCGAGCAACAACGCAGTGGACGTTGCGGCCTTGCCCTGCAATCCCTGAAGTTCTTTCTCGGCAACCTTGAACCGTGCGTGCGCATCATCGAACGCCTTTCGTTTCTGTGTGGTGCTCATGTGTTCCTCGGGTCGGTAGGTGGATCCCAATTGATGGGCAGTGGCGGGATAACGTCGTCGACCACGCCCGCCGCGTGGGCCTCGGTCGCTGTGAGATAGCGGCCGGATTTCATGAGGTGATAGAAGTCGCGATTGGTGATGACGCGACGTGACGCACAGAAGCCCGCCATGCGCATGTCGCTGCCGCGCAATCCCGAAAGAATGCTGAGCAGTTCGTCAGCGTTGCCGCTCGCCTGAATCCATGACTCGTGCGCCATCCATGTGGCATCCCTGCGCATCAGCACGCGGTTGCACGCGCTGGCGATCAGCGATGCGCCTGAGTAGGCGAATCGGTCGACGATCGCGATCGACCTTGCCGGATGGTTCACTACCGCTTGCGCGATGGCGTTTGCCTTGTCCACATTGCCGCCGGCACTCGCGATGCGCAGGACGATGCCGGCAACGTCGCGATGCTCTTTCAACGCATCGACGATCAGGTCAGCACGCGCGGCATCGGGCGCCTCGCCTATCGGTCCATAGATCCAGATGACCAAGCGGTTTCCCTTGCGCTCCGTCACCAAGGGCTCGTCTGCAGTGCCGAACGGATTGCGCACCAGATTGATGCGTGCCCGCGCCAACGCCCGCTGCGTATCCAGATGCTCGCCGAACCTGTCGAGCGTGCCGGTCAGGCCGCGGCATGCATCCCGGTACAGGAGCGCATACGACTGCTCGAACTCGCCGAAGTCCGCATGCGTGAGAGACAGGTGCGGATTCGCGTCCCAAACGGTGCGCGCGTTTTGACGCATCGGCGCAAGGCTCATCGATCCCGCCTGGGCGCTGCGAGGCGATCAGCGATCCACTGATCCACGGCGTTGCCATCCCATGCCGTCGAGCGTCCGACGAGCTTGACGGGGCGTGGGAAGCCTTCCTCGTTGACCCAGCGATACAGTGTGGCTTTCGAGATTGCGCCCACGCGGGCGCAGACCTGCTTGGCACGCTCCAATCGGCGTTCCATTCGAGACCTCCAGAAACTTGGTTGTTGCGGATAGGACTTAGCGAGTGCCGAAATACGGCGGCCGTTGTTGGATGCGCTGTGCATCCTTCGCGGAGATCGCGACGCGAATCTGTGACTTCGTCTTGACGGGCCGGCGCCTGTGAATGTGATCGCGCGTTTTCGGTCCTCCCATATAGTCTTTGTCCCGCATCGGGGCATTGCTTACCTCAGCCCAAATGCGCAGCGCCTCGTTGTAGTAACCGACGAACATCGCAATCGCGAACTCGCGAAGAGCCGCGTACGTGTCCTCCGCCATTTCAAACTGCCGCGCTCGTGTGCGCGCACTCGGTGGCGAATGTCGCGTCACGCGGTTGCGCATGCCCGCCGTCGATATGCCGCGAGGACGACCGCCACGATTGGAGTTCGGCCAGTACAGCGCAATCAGTGCGTCACCTACGGCGGCTTCGCACACGGGCGTTGCAACCTCGCTGTGCGCCCGCTGCACGTAGGCGTTGCCGTAGCGCACGATCCGCGGCAGCTCGCGCGTATCTTCCGCAACGAATAGGAGTAGCAGGGCGGAGTGAATGCCCGGCACACACTCGTCGACCATGCCCAGGCCGATGACCTCGTCCGCCAAGGATCGGCAAGCGGGGACAATCTGCGCATTGAGCCTGCCGTTGCGTTCTTCTTTCAGAAACTGCGCGTAGTCGCTGCGAACGACGAGCGCCCCCGAGGTATTGCGGACCTGCGTGTTGATGTATCGCGTGCGGTCCTTCTGGGTGAGCTTCGGTTTCTTCGTGATCGGATCGAGCCAGTACGTGCCGTCGGGATTCTTCTTGTACTCGTCGCCACGCAATCGCGTGAACGCTCCCGTACGCCCAACCATGACGGGCTCGGCATTTGACAAGTCGACTTCGCCGTCCTCGTCGCGGCAGACCTTCTTGAGGTCTTCGTCGAATACGTCGCCGTAGCCGGCGCCGGTGCGTGCTGGCCTTGGTCCATGGTCGTTGTTGGCCGGTTGCAGCCGCTGCATGCTGCCAGCACTCCAGCGCGCGAGATTGTCGAGCTCCGTCACTCGCTGAATCCCCCGGCAACAAATTCAGGCGCGGAGCGAGAACCATTCACGCCGCGTGCGCGACCCTGCAGCCAACGGGCACAGATGCCCAGGGGGCCACTTGAATCGCACCGGGGTAGACCATGACCGGAATCGACGCTGTCACCTTCACCAAGTACGACGCCGCAGAAAAAAGGCTCTCGGTATCGTTCGCGTCTGGCCGCGTGTTTGTGTTCGCAGATGTACCCGCGGCGATGGCCGTAGAGCTGCGCGGAGCCAACGATCAAACCCGCTTTTTCAACGAGCGACTTTGTGGCAAATTTCCATGGATGGAAGTCGGCGGCGGCACGACCTAGGCGCTGCCCAGGCACGAACCAAACCGGAACCGGCCCGGTCTGGTGCAAGCATGGTTCATGCTTGACGCATGGATGACTCAAGCATGGTGCTGTAGCGATTCGGTAGCGATTCGCTTCCCACCCGCCCGACGGCTTGGTGAACGCTCGCGGACATTTGTCAGCGGATGACCGCGCGGAAGGTTGGGCCGAAGGATAACCATCGACCGACCAACGTGACGTAACGTTGCCCGTCACGCCTCGACCGTGACAACACCGTGACGATGTCCGCAATCGATGCGGACGGAATGCGGACGCATTGCGAACGCATGCACTCATGCGGTGCGCCTCCGGTGCGGAAATGGGATGGGTGCGCAGACCGGTGCGGATCGAACGCACGACGCCGATCGCCACAGATGCGCCGGCACGACCACGAGCGGGCATCCGCCGTCGAGCGTCACGCGCTGCGGCGGCGCGCTGCGGTTGTTCCATCCCGGCGTGCGTTGCGCCAGCGCCAGGACCTCATCGAGTGTCGTTGCCCACGCTGGCAAAACCCACCGGGTTCCTATTGGGTTTTCTTCGGCGCAATTTTGGCCGCCGGGCTCTAGAGCCTGAAATCTGAAGCAGAAACCATCCTGTGAAGCGTCCATCAAATTCCCTACAGACTGGTAGATGTATAAAGGTGACCGGAATCCGGTCCTAGAAAACGGTCAAGCAACCCTCGAAATAGGCTCTACAGGACCGGATTCCGGTCCTAGCCATGGGGTCCGATGACCGATATCCGGTCCTGAGATGACCGGAATCCGGTCTGGCGTTTTTTTCCAAATGTCGGACGCGCGGGTCTCGGGCATAACGCCGTGCTTGCCGTCGCATGCATCGATCGGCCACCAGGTAATCGCATAGAGATCTGGACCCATGCCGAGACCGCCTTGCTTGGTCTTGAGCAACCATCCGTCGTCGAGCAGGTGTGCAAGCGCGGCAGTGCGGGTCGACCGGCTCTTCCATGGTCCTCGTTTGCGAGGGAGCAACGCCGGGCAAAGGTCGCCGTTGTTGCGGCCGTTGTACTGCCGTCCGAGATCGATCAGGAGCTTTGCGGGAGATCCGCTCAGTGCAGCCCATTCGTCCGAGTCCAAGACGTCGTGTCTGACTCCAAGGAATGTGCGCTGGCCGCGGCCGGTGAACTGCGCACGCTTGTTCGCCTTCGTCTGTTTCATCTATCGCCCCCGTGCGCGCGCCTGTAAGCGCAGGGCTGACGCCTTGCTCGGAATAACTGCACGGATGTCCGCGAGCCATCGGCGCGCCGTAGCGGGATGCACGGTGCCGATCAGCGCGAGCGCCCTGGACTTGGGAAGCCGGCCATGTGCGGCGAGGTGCTCGATTGCGAGCTTCGCCACCAGCATGTGACGTGCGCGTCGCGTGGCGATCATTTCGCCCCCGATGCGGGCACATGCCGGCGCAGATTCGAGAGCAGCACCGACAGCGATACGAGATGCCGCTCGATGCCGATGACGGACGATTCGCGAATAGGCGAGAGAGGAAGCGACGATGCCGCGGCGTGGAGGCTCTCAGTGCCGTCCACGATGGCGTCGACCACGCTTCGCGCATCGGTCGGCAATAGCGCGCGGCGTTCCTGGAGCTTGACGGCGGCGCTCATGCGGCCGCCTGCGCATTCTGAGATTCGATCCAAACATCGAAGGCGTCCACGTCGATGTAGACGCGGCGGCGCACTCGGACGAGGGCGTTCGCTTCTCGGAGGCCGTTGGTGGACGCGTTGAAGATCATCCAACGCAACTGATTTTCGCTAAACGGGGAGTTCGGCGCGAACGTTGCGACCGATTGCAGATTACGCTTCATGAGTGCCCCTCAATAGCCGGCAACACTGCCGACGGGGCTATGGATAACTTTGCGGCGTATCGAATTTCGAGACACGATTGACTGCGTTTCATCACTCTTCCTCAACAGCCGGCGTTTGCGGCTGGTGAAGCAAGCATGATCATTCGAACAATCGTTGCGAAGCCGCTATGCCAGCACGCCGCGCGGTTTGCCGGCAGGACCTACGGTGTGCCGGCACGCGGCAGGTTCTTAAGCCAGTCACGCACTGTGCGAAACTTCACGGGCACAACCTTTCCAGCGATCGCTTCCGCCGCAGCATCCTTGCTACCGTATCGCGTGGCGTTTTCCAGGTAATCCGCAACGGCCTGCTGCTTCATCGCGCGGTTTCCGGCATGTCGGGCCTTTGCGCCGAGATGTGCAATCGGCGGCGCCATTTTTTGGCCGACCATGCTCATAGTCGACGCTATACCGGTCAATACCGACGCCTCCACGACGTAGGACCATGCGAGAGTCGAATCACCTGCCTGTGCCGCTCTCAACGCAATTACACAGAATTCCGTTGCGGCAAAGAATACCGCCAGCCATCCCTTAGACTCACTTTTGTCGACTACCACTTGAAGGATAGCTTCGGGTGGATAGATCTCTCCGAGATAGCTCTTCAGGACTATGGATCTATAAGTTCTCTCAGGACGTGGCGAATCTTTTTCCGTGGGAAAGGTGTCGTAGATTTGCTCAAGAGTTCTCAGTAGACCCCAAGCCACGGACGTCGGTGTTCGTTCTGCCCAAGGGAGCGCGTCGTCCACTTCTGCGGGCAGCTCGGCTTCCGAATTTTCGAGTGTGGTCATAGCGCGCAAGCCTTCAGGTCGAAGCTCGCCGCGCCAACTCGGAGTGCTGGCGCGGCTTGCATGGTCATCGTACGTCAGCGGACTGCAGTCGTTGCATGAGACGCAACGCATCGTGCGCCTGTCGGAGTAGCTCGCTCTCACGGTCGCCGCCTTGATCGATTCGCCTTGCGATCCCATGGTTCACGATCTGCGCCGCGGTTCGATCGCCGTAGTCCTTGCGGAGCATCGCGAAAGCTCGCTCGTCCTCGATGGTCCAGTGGGTGCGGCATTCGTTGGTCGCTACCCTGATTGGGCGACGTGATTCGAAGTCGATGATCTGCGCCGTCATGCGCCTTCTCCCGCAGTCTCCGGCTCATAAATGATCTCGTGCGCCAAGTCGATGCACATCAGCGCAGTGGTCTCGATAGTTTCGTCGTACAAGATGCCGTGATCGGCATTCGCAATCAGGTCGAGCAAGGATTGCAGTTTGCTCGCGGCTGAGTGAACGTCGTCGGGCAAGTCGTGGCGAAGCTTGCGATGCTTGAGACATTCGGAGGTGCTCATGCTTCGACTCCCTGCGCTCGATCGACTACGCAGCGCGCGTCTTCTTGGAGGCAATCGGCCAAGTTGCCGAAATCGTCCGCGACATATCGTCCGAGATCCGCAAGCTCGGCTGCTCTCGGACTGCCGCCCTTGATGGTCGCGAACAATGCGGCGAGCTGGAGAAAAACGTCTGCCAGCGCGTGGACATTGCTCTGTAGATTTGAAAGCTCCACCGTCAGATCTTTGTAACTCGGGGCACCCGATTTTGCGGCGGCCGCTTCAACTACACTTAGTTTTGCCATGATCGTTCTCCACTGGAACGGTTGTGGTAGGCCGGCGGCGTGTCACTACCACGCCGCCGGTCGCTTCACCGGCACTCGGCCGGATTCTTGTCAGCCGAGGAACTTCTCGGCCATGCGGTCAACGGCCGCAGTTGTGTGTTGCTCGGATAGATGGCTGTAGCGCTTCACCATCGCGAGCGTCTTGTGTCCGAGGATCGCGGCAATATCCATGAGCGACGCGCCGGACATTGCGAGGTAACTCGCAGCGCTGTGTCGTAGGTCGTGGAAGCGCACGTCGCCAAGTCCGGCTAGTTCACGCGCGACTTGCCACGCCTTGTCGAGCGTCGTGACGGAGTAGGGGATAACAGCGCCTTCGGGCGGAATGCTCAAGTGCATCGATTCCAGCGCGGTCACCGCGGACGCAGCGAGCGGAACGGTGCGCGCGTCGCCATTCTTCGTATCGAGGAAACGCGCAGAGCGGCGATCGAGGTCGACGCCAGACCATTGCAGGTTCATCAATTCGCCCTTGCGTGCGCCGGTCGCGAGAGCGAGTCGCACGATCGCGCCGAGCATCGAGAAGGACGACGCGTCGCAGGCTTCGAGCAACTTAGTGCGCTCAGGTCCCGAGAGGAAGCGCTCGCGACCTTTGCTATCTGCGAGGCGCGTGACGTTGCGCGCGGGGTTGCGCTGTATCCAGCCGTATTCCTTCAGCGTGACCGTCAGCACGGCGGACAGCGACGTTACGTAGCGATTGACCGTCGCGCCCGTTACGGGCTTGCCTGCGCGATTGAGATTCGCCGAGAGCTTGTCGCGTGCTTCGGCGATGGTCGCTGCGGTGATGCTCACCAGGGAGCGTGTGCCGAGTTCTGCGCGCCACCACGCAAGGAGGCGAGTCTGCTCGTCTGCGCTCTTGCGATGCTTGGAGCGGGGCAGGGTGATGGTCAGGTAGCGGTCGATCGCATCGGCGAGGGTTCGCTTGCGTGCCTCGGCGTTCGGGACGTGGTCACCGACGTCGATTTTGTGCTCGATGCCCCGGGCCCATTCCTCGGCGTCAGACTTTTTTCTGAACGACTTTGTTAAGGCGGGACCTGCCAGCTTGCGCACGCGAACCCGCCAGGTCGTCTTCCCGGAGGTTCCGATGCGTCGCTCGATGGTCGCCATTGATGACCCAAACTGTCCCAAGTGGCCGGAGTCTGGACCCAACGAATCGAGGAATGCAAGTGCTAACTCGTTGAAACTGGCGGAGAGAGTGGGATTCGAACCCACGGTAGGCTTGCACCTACGGCAGTTTTCAAGACTGCTGCCTTAAACCGCTCGGCCATCTCTCCGTTGTCTGACGTCACGACGCTCGACGGTCGGAGCGCGCTCATGGATCGCGCGCTGATAGCATCGGATTTTACTACACGTCAGGCAGCACGATGCGCTATCGTCTTCGCGCATTGACGCGAATCAATCAAGGACAGGTTGCGCATGATCAGTGTTGTTCTGGTAGACGATCACGAACTCGTGCGGACCGGCTTTCGCATGATTCTTTCGCAGCAAGCCGGCATCGAAGTTGTCGGTGAAGCGGCGGATGGGGAGCAGGGACTTGCTTTGATCCGGCGCTGCAAACCCGATGTGGCGTTGGTCGACGTCCATATGCCGCATCTGAGCGGAATTGAACTCACGGACCGCGTGCGCAAGCACAAGCTCGAGACGCGCGTGGTGATCCTGACGGTGGTCAGCGAAGCCCCATTCCCGAGACGCTTGATCGAAGCCGGCGCAAGCGGCTATCTCACCAAGGGATGCGCAGCGGAAGAGCTCGTACGCGCTGTACGACAAGTTGCGGATGGGCGGCGTTATCTGGCCCCGGACGTAGCGGAGCTGCTCGCGCTCAACGCGCTCGATGGCCATGCCGACTCACCTTTCGAGGTGTTGTCCGCACGCGAGCTCGACGTTGCACTGATGCTCGCGCAGGGCCAGGACATGCAATACATCGCGAGGCAATTGAAGCTCAGCGCAAAAACGGTCGCTACCTACAAATACCGTTTGTTCGACAAGCTCGGCATCGACAATCCCGTTGCGCTGTCTCATCTCGCGCACATGCATGGGGTGCTGGACGACCGCGCTCGTGCATTGCTGGCGAGTTGAGCCTGCGCGAGTGCGCGCAGGCTCGACAGAGCGGCTTGCTTTTACTCTTCCCCGGATTCGTCTTCCGTTGACGGCGGTACCGCGTCGGTCCGAGGAGGCCGTGGCTTGATCGGCGGCGTCAACGCAGAGGCGTCATCAGTCAACGCACTTGCCGGCATCGCAGGCCGCGACAGCGGCAAATCGAGTGTCTGGCCGCGATCGGCGAGGGGCCCTGCGGTCAAAGGACGCGTCGAAGGCAAGGTTGCACCGGCGATCTCGGGTTCAGGCGATGCCACCCCACCCGAAGGACTGAACGACGTCACTGTTGGCGCGGAGTGCGACTTCTGCGCTGTCGGTACCACGTTCACGGGCCGCTGAGCCAGGGAGGGGGCCACGGGTTCCGTTGGCATTGGCTGCGCCGCAACTACTACGGGCGTCGCAGCATGCGCGATCTGATCCACGTTCGACGTGGCGGTCGGGGCCGTGGGCGTTTCCATCCTCAGTGGTGCTGCAACGGGGACGCGGTACGACTCGGCTGGTGTCGCCAACGGCATAGGCGGGTGCGACGCGGCGGGTGCCGGAACTGGCGCTTCGACTGCGCGTGTTTCCACCGCATGCGACACCTCTGTTACTTCGCGCACTGTCGCAGGTGCTGCAGATGCGGGACGCGACGAGGTGTCCATTTCCGACGTCTCCATGCGCTGCTCGCCGAGGAATTGCGACAGCGATGGTGCCTGCGACATCCGCTGCGCCGGTTCAAGGCGCATTTCTGAGACGGGAACAGACGCCTCCGCATTCGATGCCGAGCGGGCCGCGACATCGCTTGCGATCGGCGCTTGCGGTCTCGATGGGAGTGGTGCCCGCGGCGCGACCGTGCTCGGCGCGCCATTGCGCGTTTCCTGCGGCTCCGTGCTGTCGTCTTCATCGTCGAAATCGGCCGCCGCATCGGTGCCGCTCGACGCATTGGTGGCATCGTCGGCAGGGCCATCCTTGCGGCGGCGACGGCCGCCACGGCGGCCACGGCGACGCGAGCGCAGTTCATCGCGTGGTGCATCTCCCTCAGACTTGTTTTCAACAGGCGCACCTGCCTCAACGATGACATCAACCGTTTCGGGCACTGGCGACGAAGCCACACCGGCCGATGGTATTGCCGCCTCAGTTGCAGGTTTGGGTGCCGGCACGTTGACGCGCGGCTCTGGATTCGCACGCGGTTGTCCGCTCTGGCGCAGGTCGGCTACAGCAGACTGCTCGCCACCGTTGCGACCCGGGCCGCGTTCGTCACGGCGACCGCCGCGACCTTGTTGCTGTTGCTGCTTCTGATTCTGAGCGCCACGCTCACCCCCTGGACGACCATCACGCCGAACGTCGCGCTGGCCTTGCGGTGCGGCAGGACCATCCTGGCGCGGACGCTGTTGCTGCCCCTGTCGGTTGGAGGGTGCTTGCGTCGGACGTGCGCCTTGCGTGCCGCGTGGCGTCTGTTGCGAGCGTGTGGATTGCGGAGGTTTGACGGCGGTTGGTTGCACCGGAGTCGCGCCATCGCTGCCGAACCA
>JBDSBK010000067.1:0-17973 GCA_039921645.1 Dokdonella sp. | reverse complement strand
CCTGCATCGCCTCAACCTGCGCCAGATCCGTTGCCGCCCGGGCCGTCGCCGTCGCGCATGATCGACGTCGGTGCTGCACGCGCAGCAGGCTTCAACATGAAACACGCCGACGACCTCACCATCATCGAAGGCATCGGACCCAGGACCGACGAACTGCTGCGTGCGAACGGCATCGAGAGTTGCGTGCAGCTCGCGCAGCTCCATGTCGACGACCTGCTCGACATTCTCGAACGCGGCGGACCGAACTTCCGTCTCGCCAACCCCGCCGACTGGGCGCAGCAGGCGCTGCTCGCGGCCGAAAACCGCTGGAAGGAGCTGAAGCTGCTGCAGGCTGGGATGATCGGGCGCGACGTGAACTACCACAACACCTGAGCCGTTGGTGCGCGGTGCCGGCAGCGCAGGCAGCGCTATCTGGCCGGCGTCATTGCAGGCTCCGCCGCGATGATCCTCATCCAGGCCGGCGCGACGTGAGCGCGGCATTCATCCGCATGACAGAGCGCGCCGCATGCATCACGGCACCAACCTCGGTGCCTTCACACCACCCATGGCGTGCGCCAGGGTGATGTGAAAGAGATCCAGCGCCACGCAGCCAATGCACACTTGCGAACGGCAACTCGGGGACTTTAGTGCGTGGTCGCCCACACCACCCAGTCGATGCGCGTGCGCAATGCATCGGCCTGCGCATTCGTCGATGTGCCGCAGGCTTCGGCGGCGTCGAGAAGATGCTGCACAGCGCCTTCACGATCGCCCGCATTCATCGATACCTGCGCTGCGTTGAGCGCCGCCAGTGCATCGTTCAAGCCGGCATCGCGATTGCCGATCGCATTCAGCGCGACGACGAGATCGTTGATTGACTCGCCGGACAGATGCGCGATCGACACCGTCGCCTGCTTCACCGACGCGACCGCGATCGGTGAACTCGCCGACACGTTCGCCGTGACCCTCGTGCTCGTGCCGACACCGAGGCGCACGTTCGAATGCGCGGTGAACGCATTCTGATGGCTGAAGTCGAGCGCCCAGCTAGCCGCCGGCGTGAACATCGAGGTATCGCTCGCCTGCAACGTGAGCAGGCCCTGGAACGGATCGTTGCGGTTCTGCACGTCGGCGAGCAGCGGCACGATCGAGCCCGCACGCAGCGTGTCCTGCGTCGGCGCGACATGCACGAGCGAGTCGGTGAACAAGCCGCCCAGTGCGCCCGGCGTCGCTTCGTAGGCGGCGATCGCCGCTTGCCAGTCGAACGCCGAATACGCCGCGCGACCCGTGCCGTAGTTGTTCCACAGCACCGCCGGCGTGCGGCGCTGGATGGTCGCGTACGCACACTGACGCGGGTCGAGCGTGATCTTCGCACCGGCGAGATGGATCGTGTCGCCGATCAGCGAACACTTGTACAGGCTGTTCGAACCGGACGCTTCGATATCGCCATTCGGCGCCCACACGAGTCCACCAAGGGTCAGCGACGAGGTCGCGAGCTGGATCGCCGCGCTGCAGCCCTGCGTCGATGCGAACTGCAGGCCCTGGTAGTACGGCGTGAAGTTCGCGCTGGAACCCGACAGCTGGATCGTGCCCGTGCTCACCAGCGTCACGTTGCCCTTGAAGTTCGAGCCGGCCAGCTTGACGTTGCACGGAATCCAGTACACGCCCGATGCCAGCGTGACGCTGCTGCCGTTGCGCTGCCAGACATGCTTCTTGTTGCACTCCGCCGTCTGATCCAGATAGCCGATGCCGACCGCCGCCTGCACCGGGCCACCCGGACGATAATCGTCGACGTTGATCAGTTGCGGCAGTGGCTGCACCGGGACCACGCGCGGCGTCACCGAGAACGTGTTCTGGCTGCCTGAATTCTGGAACGTCGTGACGTAGTGCACCGGGCCGTCGACGGTGTTCTGCGAGCCGGCCCATTGCACGCCTGCGTTCGACTGGATCGCGCCATGACTCGTATGCTGACTACCGGCCCATTGCAGCGCCGCAGCACCCGCCGTGTGCGAATTGGCCCACATCGCGATCGCGCCCGGATTGTCGCCGACGTCTACGATACGCGTGTCGGCGAATACCGTGGCCGGCTCCGATGCGGTCTGGATCGTATGCGTCGTTTCGGTCAGGCGATGGTCGGCAGTGCTCGCAACGATCGGGCTCGCGACGAACGTGTCGGTATGAGCGGTCATCGTGAACGCCAGCGAGTAGCCGCCACTGACGCTCGCGAGCGTGAGAGTGCGTGCACTGTCGCCGCTGTTGCGGATGCGCCAGACGCTGTAGCGATCGCTGCTGCCGTTGCGGATGCGTCCAACACCGGTCAGCGACAGATGCGTGCCGCCGGTGCCCGAGTCGGTGCCGGTGTAACCGACATCGACACGCAGCATGTTCGCGAGCTTGTCAGCGAGCGATCCCTGATCAGGGATCGCCGGCAGGCGACCGGTAAGGTTCGCCAAGGTCTGCGCCGACTGCGGCACGACGATGCGGCTCGCGAGCGACGGATTCAGCGTGACATGCGCGACGCCACCCGGTGCGGTTGGGAGCACATCGATCGTCTGTGCATTGATCACGGGCAGTGCCGGCGTCGCGGTCAGGCCTGCTGCCTGCGCAAGCGCGTCCGGCAAGCCGGCAACGCCATTCGCCGCGAGCAGGCCTTCACCGCGATGCACGCCTTCGCGCACAAGGCGCAGCGTGGTTGTGTCGGGCACGACACTGGTCGCGAGCAGCAGATACACCCGGTACGCGCCAGTGCGCACGCCGCTCGAAAAATCGGCTGCGTTCGAGACGAAGCTCGCGACATAGTTCATCGACGCCAACGTATTCGACACGCGCGTGCTTTCCGCTGCCGGCGTACCCGGGTCGATCAGCACCAGTGCAGCAAGCGGCGCCGGCGTCGCCTTCAGCGTGAGATCTGCTGCGAGACTCAATGACAACTGGAACGTATCGACCGCGAGCGTGACCGCATGTGCGCTCGAACCGCTTCCGACCTGCGCACTCAGTATTGCGAGGTAGTTGGTGCCGGTATGTCCCTGCGTTACCCACGTCGTCTGGAAAGGCACGCTCGTGCCCGCAGCAATGGTCGTGACCTGATCGAATTCCTGCAGCGCATTACCGGTGTCCGGATCGACCACGGTGATATGCAGCGGCAGGTTCGTCAGCGCGCCATTGCCCTGGTTCGACGCGGCTGCGTTCAACGTGAGCGTGCCGCCGACGGGCAAGGTCTTCGGCGTTGCACTGATCGTGCCGACGAGACCGAAGCCGGTGTCGCCGGTGGACGCGACGTTGTATACGGTTTCGACATGGCTCAGCAGTTGCGCTTGCGCGTCGAGGAGATCCTGCTTCACCGTGTACAGGCCCGGAGCGGCATTCGCGAGTTGCTCGGGCACGCTGAAGTCGAGGCCCTGACCCGCGAGGAGCTGCGCGATCGCGTAGGTGTGCGTGAACTTCAGCGAATTGCCGGCGTCGTACACGTTGACCTTCAAGGCGAGATTGCTCTGCACCGCGTTTGCAGACGTGCTCTGAACGTGCGAGAGGATCTGCACGCGGTCGCTCGGGTTGTAGGTCTGGCGATCGGTGCGCACGGTCGACGTCGCGAGTGCGGAGGAGCTGTCCGGCAACACCAGGAACGTGGTCTGGCCGTGCGCGAGCATGTGACCGTTGTCGGCAAGCAGCGCCTTCACCGTGTATGTCGCCGGTGCGATCGTGCCGATCGCAAACGGATCGGTGACCGGCAGGGAACTGCCCTGCGGAATCGTCACGTCCTCCTGCGTCACGTGACCGACCAGCAAGCCGCTCGCATCGTAGACATCGACGGTGAGCGTTCCGTTGACCGGTATGCCGTCGCCGTTGAGCAGAGTGGTGGTGATCTGCGCGGTCGAATTGCCCGGATACTGCGGGTGGTCTGTCGCGACCGTCAGCGCAACGGTCGAGTTCGCGGTTACCGACGGCACCGCGATGGGCAAGGTGACGATCTGCTGGTTGAAGCTGTTGTTGAACGTCATGTGCGCGTCGACGGCCGCTGCGCGCACTTCATCCGGTGCCATGTTCACCAGCTTCAGATCGAAGCCAAGGTCGCGCCCTGCATCGGTCACACCGGTAAGCACCCAGCTGACGACGAGATTGCCGGCGGCATCGGTCGTGCTCTGATCGGGCGCCGGCACGAACGCGCTCGGCTGCACGTTCGGCGGGAACGTCGCCGACACTTGCGCATCGATGCTGCCGAGACGATCGAGGATCGTCGGCAACCAGATCGCAACCATCGTGGTCGTTGATTCGTGCGTCGACATGATGCCGTTCGAGCTCGACCACGAACCATCCGCCTGCTGCTGCGTCAGCAACCACGCGACGGCCTTGCGGATTGCCGGGTCGCCGGCCGAGGGATCGGTATAGTCGAGCGCGAGACCGGTCTGCGCAGTGACCAGGGCATCGCTGCCGTAACCGGTCGTGCGTCCCCAGCCACCATCGATACGCTGGTTCGTGCGCAGGCTCATCGCGAGCGCATCCATCTTCGTCTGGATGCTCGCTGCACGCGCGACATCGCGCGTCTGGTAGAAACGATAGGCCTCACCCAGCCCCCACAACTGCTGCGCCATGTGCAGGTTGTCGTCGGTCGACACGCCTTGCGCCTGCAACCAGCTCGTACCGATGTCGAGCGCATGTTCGTAGCGCGTCAGCGATGCGGCGACCGGCTCGTTCTGGGTCAGCAACTTGAACGTGCCACGCGTACCGGAGACGACGAAGATAACGCTGCCGTCGGACAGGTGCGCCATCTGGCTCGCGCTCGACCAGGTGATGCGCTGACCTTCCCAATCGCTGCTGAAACGATAGATGCCATTGCTCGTCGACAACAGCCAGTGATCGCCATCGCGCAACAAATACAGCAGATGCGGCTGCGTATAAGCGCCCTGCATGACTTCGGCCGCGACCGTGACGGTCTTGTCCGGCAGCACGTGATAGATGCGCGCGTTGTTGTAGTCGGGCACGAGCAGGCTGCCGTCGGCGAGCGGCGTGATGCTCGACGGTTGCGTGAATGGCCCGTTCGGCAACCAGGCAGTCGCGACGCCGGTACTGTCGAACTGGTACAGCGCACGACTGCCCCACACCGTGCCCCAGGTCGTACCGTCCGCCGCGACCGACAAGGTGTCGATGTTGCTTGCGGCGAGCGCTGTCTGGGTAGCGTCGGAATTCAGGCGATACACATTGCCGGCGGTACTCAACCACACCTGGCCATCCGGACGCTCGATCACGCTGCGCGGATCGCTGAAGCCGCTCCAAGTGGTGATGACGCTACCATCGGGCTGCGTCAGGTACACGCTCGCACTGCTCTGGTCGACGTAGTAGAGATTGCCGCTCGCTGCTGCGGTGAGCGAACCGCGACTCGATCCCGGCTGATTCGCGAGCAGGGTTTGCGACGCGTACACGGGCACGTTGTCGATCGCATTCGTGCGCAGGAATTCATCGACGCGCCGCATGTTCGAGATGTTCAACATCGACATGCTGATGTCGTTGTCGAACCACGCGCTGTTGTAGTCCGACGCCCAGTTGCCGTTCGAGCCCTGGAAGTTCGTAACCCAATCCGCCGCGTGCTTGAGCACGGTCGGGAATTCACCGAGGTTGTGATAACCGAGCAGGCCCCACAGCGTGAGCGAGCCGAGGCGATGGTAGTAGCCGGAGTAGTCGTAACCCTGCGTGATGCCGCCATCGAGCGCCTGATTGGTCGATACGTTGTTGAGGATGACGTTGCGATCGAGCGCATCGTAGGTCGTCAACTGACGCGTGAGTTCGCCACCGATCAACGCCTGGTTGCCGATGTGGCAACTCGAGCAACGGTTGGTGTCGATCCACGTGTGCGCGGCCGGGTCGTTGAATGCAACCGCTTTCTGGATTGCGGTGCGGATCAGCGGCGCGAGCGGATCGGTGATCGTCGCCTGCGCGGGATTGACACCGGTGATCTCGATATTGCCGTGCACACTGCGCGTGCCGGCGAGCACCGTGTCCGGCGTCACCGTGAACGCCGCCTGCGCGACATTGCCGACATACAAACTGCCGGTGATCGTGCCGAGCGAGGAATCGGTCGCCTTCACTGTCAGCAGGAAGTTACCGCCGGCTGCCGGCGTCCAGCTGCCGAAGTCGAGCGTGGCGATCGCGTTCGGCACCAGCGCATCGACGTTCGCGCTCGCCGTGAACGCGACGGCGCCGCTGCTGGTATCAGCGACCGTGAGATTCATCGCCTGCGCCGCGAACGCGACGTTGCCATCGTTCTTGACCACTGCGGTCAGATGCACGGCCTGGTTCACACCCGCCTGCACGACGGGCGGATCACCCGCGACCGAGCCGCTGAAATGCGTGGTCGGGGTGATCGTGAATGATGCGAACTGGTTCGCGATCAAGGTGCCGAGCGGCGTCGAGCGCGTGACCGAACCCGGTTCGACCAGACGCATTTCAAAACGATAGCTGCCCGGCGCGAACGTGCCGGTATTCCAGCGACCGATCGCGCCGAGATGGTCTCCGGCGAGCAGGGACACCGCGCCGATGCTCAAGCCCGATGCGTCGGTGATTGGACCGCTGCCGATCAGGTGATTCGATGCGTCATACACTTCGAGCAGGAGCACGCCGTCGAAGGATGTGCTGCCACCGTTGACCAGCGTTGTGCTTACGCTGAGGTTCGCATTCGAGTCCGCCGACTGTGGCGTCACCGTCAAGGGACCGAGCGTGATCGCGTTGGTCTGTTGCGCGACGAGATTGAAGTCCTGGGTATAGTCGCCCGGTGAACTCAAGGTCATCGAGAACGCCTGCGTCACGTAGCCGGTCGCCGACACCGTCACGGTGAACGACGTTCCGATCAGACCCGCAATTTGATACGCACCGGCACTGCCGCTGGTCGCGCTCGGTCCACCGCCGATCGCAATGGTCGCGCCATTGATCGGACCGCCTTGAGCGTCGAGTACCTTGCCTTGCAGCGACGAGTTCGACTGCGCTGCGGTCAACAGGATCGAACCCAGATCGTTGAGACCGGCGACGAGACTGCCGCTGACGACGATGCCCTTATAGCCCATTGCCGACACCGTCGCCGAGAACGCGCCAGTCGGCACATTCGAGAAGACGAACTTGCCGGACGCATCGGTCATCTGCGTCACGCCCCCGAGCACGACCGCGGCGCCTGTGATCGGCTGGCGTGTGGTTGCATCGACGACGATGCCCTGCATCGACGTCGCCGGCGGCGTCACATTGTTCGGATACAGCGTCGGCGAGAACAGATAACGGGTGCCAGCTACGAAGGTCACGCTCGCAGTGGCAGTCTGGTAGTTCACCAGGCTCGCGGTGATCGTCGCTGCACCCGGTGCGATGCCGCCGAGTTGATACGCGCCGCTGGCGTCGGTCAAGGTCGACTTGCTGCCGACCGTGACGATGACGTTCTGCAACGCCTGGCCACTGTCGTTCTTGATCACGCCGCTCAGGCTCGCGGTCGTCGACACTGGCACGAGCGTCACCTGACCGACATTCGTGTTCTGCGTCGCGGCGATCTGGATCGACAGCGCGCGCGCCTGATAACCACTCCTGGAAAGTTGCAATGTGTACGTGCCGGCCGGAATTCCATCCAGACGGAAGCCGCCATCACCGCCGGTCGTCGCGACGAAACCGGAATTTTCCGCGAGCGCGATGGCAACGCCGCTGAGCGGCTGGCCATTCGCCTGATCGATCACGGTGCCGAGCACCGCGCCCGTCGTCGTATTCGTCGGCGGCGCGCTCGCGTACCACAACGCATGCAGCGCGAGCGCGGTGACATAGGGATCATCCGCCCAGCTGCCATCGCTGAGCTGCGCCGAATCGAGTGCGGATGTCAGCGGCGCGAGCGCACTGCTCTGCGCCGGCTGCGTCGCCAGCGACAACAGGCCATACGCATTGTCGAATGCATTTCCGTAGTTCTGCGCCGCGTTGCGCGCAGCCAGCAGCCACGTCGATGCCGCATTCGCGATCGTCGCATTCGCATCGAGGCTCGCCCATGCGTTTGCCGCGAGCAACACGTTCGCGCTGACGTAGACCGAACTCGCATCCGATACGCCCCAGCCGCCATCGGCAAGTTTCGCCTGCGTCAGCCATGACATGCCCGCGCTTGTGATCGAGATCGACGTATTCGCGCCGCGCAGAGCCTGCAGTGCGAACGCGGTGTCGAGCGCATCGCTCGCATAGTCCGCAGTCAGGCCCCAGCCACCGTCGTCGTTCTGCAATGCGATCAGCGCCGCAACATCGGCAGCGTTCGGTTGACCGGCCGCGGTCGCAGCCGCGACGCGACGCGCGGTGTATTCGGTATTGCGATCGGCGTTCGTCGCGACCGCAGTCGCGAGCGCGGCCGGCATCGTTGCGATTGCATGCAAGGTCACGAGAGTCTCTTCGCGCGACTGCAGGGTCGTCGCGATCGACGCGCCCTCACCCGCGAGCGAGCCGTTCGCTTGTACCTGGCCGGTCAACCAGGTGATGCCGTGCTGCACGGCGGACGGCAGGGCTTGCGCATGCGCACCGCCCGTGAGCACGAGTGCCAACACGAGCGCCGCAATGCGCCGACATTTTGCTTTTCGATAGCCGATGGACATCATGTCTTCCTTCATTTCGTTCACCGCCTCACGCGCTCGCACGAGGCCAATGGTCCGGTCCCTTCAGCACGGAAAATTCCGTGCTCGCTCCTGGCCATACTTGTATGAGATAGAAATCTTCGGTCGCGCCGTCGTCGAGCACCTTGCGCTGTCCTCCGTAGTGGATGCGCACGCGATACGCACCCGACGGAACCTCCAGCACCCCAAATGGCTCCGCGTCACCGCAGCCCTCGAAGACGAGGCGCGCGCTGTCGGTCTCCAACGCGCACTCGACGACATGGTCCCAGCGCTCGAAATCCGAATCTGCGAGACCGCGTGCGTCGTACTCCACCGTGATCGGTATGTTCGAGAACTCGCTCAGCAGGCGAATCGCGATGAACCCGGGTCGCACTGCGATTCCCTTCGACCGCATGTCTTCGACAACATCCCTTCCGGACGCGCGCCGCGCGCCCGGATCACGGACATAGCACTGGAATTCGCCAGGCTCGTGCCACAACGTTGTGCGCAACATGATTATCTTCCGGAGTACGGATACACGACGCCTTTCCGATCGGTGAAGAAACTTCGCGAACCGGGGATGCCAAGCGCGATGAAGCGCGAGAACTTGGATATGCCGTCCGGCGAAATACCGGCCGTTCCGTAGAAATCGTTGAGGAAATTGCCGGTCGCGCTCGACTCACCCAGATCGAGCAGGCGCAAGGAAACGGTTCCGAGCACGTAATTCGCCGGACCGCCTTGACGCGACGTCGCGAACGGGTACTCGTCGCATGCCATCGATTCGGGGAAGCGCTTGCGCGCTTCCTTGTTGCATTCGACGGTGACGTTGTACCAGGCGCCCGGGAAACGTGGGAGCCTGTTCAACGCGAACGGCGACGGCAGGAATGCAGACCCATTGCCCGCTTCGGCATCATTGATGTGCTCGGCATGCCCTTCGAATTCATTGCCGAATACGATGATCGGCACACCGATGAATCGATCGCGGTTCTGCGAGTCGGCCGTGAGCGCGAATGAAATCAGGATGCCGACACCCGTGCTGACATACGGCGAAACCGAGGAACTTGCGGCCGTAACCCATAGCGCATCGTTCGCTGCAATCAGCGCCGTGTTGAAGGTGACGAATTCCGCGGTGGTTGCGCCAATACCGACGATTCCGACGTCGATGCTGACCTCCGCGAGATTGGCTTGAAATCCGGATGGATCGACATAGGAAACGGGGTTCGCATTGCCGTACAAATATGCGTTCAACGAGACGGGAACCTTGTCCTGCCCACCGAGTTTGTCGCCGGAAATAAAACGCCCAACCTGACTGTCGTACCAGCGCGCGCGCAGATATGTCAGGCCCGTATCGGGATCGACTCGCTCACCGGCGTAGCGATACGGGTTGTCGTCGCTGCCGCTGCTCTCCAGCACATTCCCCCACGCGTCGTAGCCGTAGGACTGTACGGTGGCACCGCTGTCGTCGCTCAGCGCGACGATCGAACCATTGCCATCGTGGTGATAGTAAGTGTTTCGTCCTTGCGCAATGCGCAACAACAACTCGTCGCCGTAGACATAAACGGCCGAAGCATGACCGGCCGCGTCGTATTCCGCGACGACCTGCGCCGCTCCGAGATTGGAGTCGATCAGATAGCGCGTCGCCGTGGTGGTTCCATTCGCGCTCTTGCTACGTTGTGAAATATTGCCGTCGGCCGCATACGCGTAGGAGATCACGCGGCCGTCCGACAATGTCACCGACTTCAGGCGATGTTCCGCATCGAATGCATACCCCGTGGTGACGCCGCCCTGCGTTCTGCTCGCCAACGCGCCATTGACGTCCCAGGAATACGTCCCAGCGTTCGCGCCCGTGATGGTCTTCAGGCGATCGGTTACGTCGTACGCATACGTGCTCGCCGCACCATCGAGCGTCTGGCTGGTGCGATTGCCGACCGCATCGATCACCCAGCTCGAGTCATGCGCGGGGAGGCTGCGCGTCTCGCCAGTCAGGCGGCCCGCTCCATCGTAAGTCCATCCGATGTTGCGCGTGGCGCCGTCCTGCATCTGCAGCGCAAGCGCCGTGCGCTGACCCGCCGCATCCAGGGTGTAGGCCCCCTGCGTCAGGATGGTCGCGTCTTTCTGCGTGACATAACCGGTCAGTCGTCCGTTGGAATCGTAGGTGTATTTCGTCACCACGCCATTCGGATCGTCGCGCTCGACCTTGAGGTTTGCCGCGTCGTACTTGTAGGTGAAAGTCTGGCTTCCGCTCGCAACGGTCGCGAGATTGCCGACGGTGTCGTAGGTGTAATTGATCGTCTGGCTCTGACCGTCCGGAGTCGTGAGCGTGAACTGCGTTCGATGGCCCGCCGCATCGTAAACGTAGTGGAGCTTCGCCTGATCCGCGTTGACGACGTCGATGACGCGGTCGAGCAGGTCATAGCTGTACTTGGTGATCTGCGAGGCGCCGCCGAAAGATCGAGTGAGGCTAGCCACTTTTCCGCTCGCGGTGTACGTCGTGCTGAGCACGGTTCCGTCGGCCATAGCCTGGCTGCGCACGTGATCGGCAACGTCGTACTGGAACGCAACGGCATTTCCCGCGAAATCGGTGCGATTGGTCAATCGACCGACCGCGTCGTAGGCCATCGTCTCGTAGCGATTGTCCGGCAGCGAGCGGCTCGTCGCGTGACCCACGGCATCGTATGTCCACTGCGTCGCATGATTGAGCGCATCCGTTTGGGTCGTGCGATCTCCGACCTCGTCGTAGCCGTAGCTGGTCACCTTGCCCAATGCATCGGTGACCTTGCTGAGGCGTCCTGCAGCGTCGTAGGCGTATCCGATCACCTGATTCAGCGGATTGGTCTCCGATGTCTGGCGACCCGCGGCGTCATAGCCATACATCGTGATTGCAGCATCCGGCCAGGTTGTTTTCGTCTTGCGATTGGCGGCGTCGTACGAGAACTGCAAGACGTGGCCAAGCGCGTCGGTAACCGTGGTCACCTTGCCCGTTGCGTCGTACGCGTACGTCGTTGCATTTCCGGTCGCATTGGTTGTCTTGGTCCGGCGGCCGGCCAGATCACGCTCGTAGGTCGTCGCACGGCCGAGCGGGTCGACAGACGACAACACTTGCCCCACCGCATCGTATTGCGTGCTCTGTGATGAGCCATCTGCAGCAAGCGTTTGCGTCGGTCTATTGAGAGCATCGTAGGTGACCGTCGTGGCGCGCCCCGCGCGATCGACGCGCTTGACGACGTTGCCATTCGCGTCGTACGTCAGCGATTCGCTCGTACCATCGGGGAACATGGTCTGCACCGGCCTCGAAATCGCGTCGTAGGAGTACGTGATGACGCGTCCGACGGCATCGGTCTGCGTTGCCAGAAGCTTCTGCGGCGTCCATGTGTTCTGCGTTACGCGGCCGAGCGCATCCGTGACGCTGAGGACGCTACCGTCCGCATCGACCGTATTGGTCGTCGTCAGGTTCTGCGTCTGCCCGGCAACGACGCGACTCTTCGTCGTGGTCAACAGGTAGCCGTCGTTGTCGTAGGTGTACTTGGTGATCTTGCCGAACGGATCCGTTTCCTGCGTCATGCGACCTTGCGCATCGCGCAGATACGACGTCGTGTTGCCGGTCGGATCGGTGATCTGCGCCAACTGGTTGAAGTTCGAACCGCCCCAACCGAAATGGGACGCGTTGCCCATCGGATCAGTGATCACGTTGATCATGCCCGGGCTGGTATAGGCGTAGCTCGTCTTGTGACCGAGGGCATCGGTGGACGATTTGAGATTCTGGGGCGTGTGGTTCCCCATCATCGTGTAGAAATTCCATTCTGATGTCTTGGTATTGCCGAGCGCGTCGGTTTGCGTGAGCAACGTGCCCGAAGCCGCGTCGTAGCCGACACCTGTCGTTCGACCGAGCGCATCGGTGCGCGTCAATCGGTTGCCGAACGTGTCGAACGTCGCGCTGGTGACGCCGCCCACTGCGTCCACCTCTTTCGTGATGTTGCCATCGTCGTCGAAGGTGTACGTGGTGGCGTTGCCGCGCCGATCGACGGCGGTCTGCGTATGCGTATCGACATCGCGCTGAGACGTATCGACTTTGTTGCCGAGTGCATCGTATTGCGCGATCAACTTGCCGCTAGCGTCGTATTCGTTGCGCACCTGTTGCACGCCGGCCGCATCGGTGTAGCTCGTCAACAGATGCGCGAGCGATGCCGGCACCGTCGCGTACTGGTTGCGGCTGACCTTGCCGGAAGGGCTCGTGATGCTGTCGAGATCACCGGCAGTCGTGTAGGCGTAGGTCATTTTGCGACCCGACGGATCGGTCACCTGCGTGATGCGATCCTGCGCATCACGCGTGAATTGCAGCGCCGCGCCATTGCCGCTGAACGCGCCCTGCGGATTGAGCGTCAGCGTTTCACCGTTCGGGTCGGTGATCTGCACGACCTTGAACGTGTTCGCGCCGTCGTCGCTGCGCAGGTAGTACTGATAGTTCTCGATCGTCGTCAAGTGGTACAGCATCGAATCGAATGCCGAGCCATCGTCCGGGTCGTATACGGTGCCGCCCTGGTAGAGCAGCGAGCCCCCATCAAGGATGTCGAGCGAGCTGGTTGTGCCGGGGCGCGGATTGAACGCCATGTCGAACACTGCCGGCACCTGGCCGGTATCGCATTCCTGGCTCGCGACGACATCGAACTGATGCACCTTGCCGTCGGACAGCGCGATGCTGACCACACGCTTGCCGATCGGCCTGATGCAGAATGTGAGGAATCCTGGCTGGTACAACTCCCATTGCTCGCCGAGCGGACGATTGCGCTGCAATTTCACATTCTGGTACGACAGCGTCCAGCCGTAGCCGAAATCACCCTTCTCGTCCTTCTTGCGTGAGTCGTAGGTGCGCGTGATCGTCAGCGGCACACCGCCGACATCGAGTCGCATGTCGTTGAAGCTGACCGTGAACGCGCCGAGCTTGAGATCGCCCTGTACGAGCACATGTTCGAGCGCGCTGTTCGACTGACCGTTCGCGTCGTAGGCAACGAGGTTCAGATCGTACTGGCCGTTCGTCAGCTGGGTCGGATCGAACGTGCCGAGTGCGCCGTTCACCGCTGCGGTACCGCGCGCGAGTTCGCGCCACTGCGATTGGCCGGTCGGCGAAACCAGCAGCGTCCACAACGCAACATTCGGATCGGACACGATACCCGTGACTGGCGTCGGCTTGGTCAGCACGTCGCCATCGGCGGGCGCCGTGATCTGCACGGTCGGCGGCGTGGTGTCGCCCGCCACCTTCACGCCGAACACGCTCGTGCGCGTCAGGCTGCCCTTGTTGTCCGTCGCTGTAGCAACCAGCGGATGCGAGCCGGCGCCGTGCGCAGTGATATGCACCTGCCCGTTCGCATCGAGCACCGTCGCGCTACCGTCGATCGTCAGCGCCTTCGTCACCGTACCCGATCCGCCGGTGGTCGCCACGGTGATCGTGACTGCATCGCCATCATTGACGTACTGCGGCGCGACCGCGAGATTCAGATCGAGCGGCATCACCTGGCCGATCGTCAGCGTGAACGTCTGATCGACATTGGCATGACCGTCGGACACACGCAGCGTCACTGGATACGAACCGGTAACCGGATGTGCCCAGCTCAACAAACCGCTCGTAGAGGCCGACATGCCGGAAGGACCGTTGGCAAGCTGGAAGCTCAGCGCGTCGCCATCCGGATCGGTCGCCATCGCGAAGTACTGGTACGGCTGGTTCAGCGCACCGTTGACGACAGGAGTGCTGGTGAAATAAGGCGCATTGTTGGTCTGCGGCACACCGGGCAGCGTGGTGGTGTCGTCGACACTGATCGTGCTGATGATCGATGCGCCGATGCCGCCAATGCCCGCGGGCAATCCATCCCACAACGCGCACAGCCACCACTGGCTGACCACCATGGGTGCGCCGACAAAGGTTGCCCACGGCACCGTGCCGTAGTCGGCGAGCAACGCAACCGCGGCGTTGTAGTAGTTCACTTCGACGGTCAATGCACCTTGCACCGCCGCGGCGACAGCGTCGCCTTGCACGCCGAGCGATGCGCCGGCCATTGCCAACGGCAACCAACCATGCGCGACATCGAGTTCGGCGCCGTCGCGGCCGGTGATTTCGTAGTCGCCGCTGCCGCTGCTCGCATCTTCGAGCAAGTAGCCGACACCGTTCCAGTTGCCGACGCTTACGTTCGACTGACTGATCGTCGCGGTTCGCCCGGACTGGATTGCATCCTGCACGACGGACACCGTTGCTGCATCCACGTTCAACTGCGGCAGCACGGTTGCGCTGTTGGTGGACGTCGCACGGAAGATCTTCTGGTTCGTGACGTTCGCGGCTTCGAGTGCGCGCACGGTGGATGCCGCGCGACCGGTATGCTCGGCATCGGTAAACAGCGCATCGAGCAGCAGGTGCGAATACGCCGACGCGCGTTCACCATAGGTGCGCTGGAACGCAAGCGCATGTGCGGCGTTGTTGTCGGTAGCGACCGCGGTGCGGCCGAGCGACTCGACGCTCAAGGCGACGCCGGGGAAGCTGACGTTCTGCGGCAGGCCATTCGAGACGGTGACGCTCGCATGTGTGTCGACGCGCACGATCGTCGGCAATGCATAACCGACGATGCCGCAGGCCTTGCACATCAGATCGGTGTTGCCGGCAACCGTTGTCGCATAGGCAAGCGCGGCATAGTCGAGTACTTCGCCGACCAGGCTGTCCTGATTCAGTCCGCTGTACTGGTGCGCGGACAATTGCGTGGCCATCGCGGCAAGGCGATCGCGACTGGCGGCGAGCATCGCGGAAGAAACGCCCTGACCGACCATCGCGAGCGAGTGCGTTTCACCGGCAACGACGCGCGAGCTTGGCGTGTAAGTCCAGTCGCCGACTTGCGGATCGAACACGCCAAGGCCGCCGACCAGCGTCGCGCCAAACGGCACGCTGCCGCCACTCGATGCGACCTGCCCATCGATGGTCAGCTGCGCTTTCATATTGATCGTCGCTGCCGACAAGGTCGTCGGCAGCGGATTCGTGTTGAGGCGCGTCGCGAGCTTGCTGTCGTCGCCGGCGCTGGCACCAGGGAAGGTCAGTGTAAGGCGCTTGCCGACCCACTTCGGCAGGGACTGCGACACACTCGCGAGTGCGTTGCCCTGGCTGCGATCGAACTCGCTCGCGTAGACACCGTATTGCACTTTCCAGCGCAAGGCATCCGGCAAGTCCGAATACACCGCGCCGAGCGCAATCGTCTTGTACGGCAGCGCGCCGGCGAGGATCGGCAGGCCTTCGGGGATCGTCGACTGCGAACCGAGCACATCGGCGACGGTTGCGCCCGCCTTGTGTGCGGTGATGTAGCTGGCGACGCGATTGCTGAAATCGGTGTAAGCCGCAGCGATCGACGCCACATTCAGGCCGCTCACGGCGTCCACGCTGACCATTGCGCCCTGGCTGATCTGTGTCGACAACGCAGCGGTGTCGACCGTGACGCCACTGCGCACCGACAGGCCGGCGGTATAGCGATACTGCTTGTAGGCGGCGTCGAGCGGTGCCCACGTCGTCGGCGTGCGATTGATCGCACCGCGCGACGGATTGAAATCGACCCAGGCCTCGACCCAGACGTGCTCGAGCTGGATCGCGCCAATGCTGCCGCCGCTGACGACGCCCTGCACCGGAATGCCGCCCTGGTCGAACAACGCAATTGCCGCTTCCGGCACGTTGACGCCGCCGACCCAGTTCTGCGCAGCAGCGGCCGGAACTTCGATCGTGCCGTACGCGTAACGCGCGGGTATGCCACTCGCACGCAACAGCGCGATCAGCAGGCTGGAGGTATCGAACGCGTTGCCGTGGCGCGTCTGCAAAGTCGCATCGGCGCCCTGGATGGAACCGTAGGTCGGCGTGAACACGACGTGGTCGCGCACCCAGTTGTAGATCTGCACCGGGTTGTGACCGAGCGAATCGGCGAGCGTGTGGATTGCCGGCGTGAGCACGACGTCATCGCTCTCGCCGAGATCGGCCGGCGTCGGTGGCGGCAACGCACCGTTGAGATTCGCCATAGGCGCGAGGCTCTTCGCCTTCGATACCAGCACGTTGTTCGAGGCCGACAGGTACGGTGCACTGCGATAGTCCGCTGCGCTCGCATGCGGCGCGCGTTTGTGGCCCTTGCCTTGCGGCACGACGAAGCGCGGACGCATCGCGAGATTCGGATCGCCGGGCAGCGTTGCCACGGTCGCCGCCACCGTCGCGGCGACCGCATGCACGGGCATTGCCGCGTTAGCGTCGGTTGGCGCGAGCAGGGCCGTCGATGCGCTCAGCACCGTGCAAGCCAATGCCATCGCCGCCAACGCGAACGGCTGTACTTTGGTCCATCGGTTCGATCTATTCATGCTCTATCCCCAATCCATCCATTGGCGCTCGATGCTGCCGAGCGTGCCTCACCATTTTTTCGCGATCCCGATCACGCGTTGCCCAGCGCACGTTCGCCAACTCTCACGCCAGGACATGCGGTCATTGCGCTCGCGACCGACATCAGCCGGCCGATGTTTGCGCGCGCCAGCTCCCGGAGTGGTTTGTGCGTTTTGCGAAATCGGGGGCGCAGTCCGAGCAGGTGGAACGATTGTTGAAGATGTCTGCGCGGCGAGCGCCGGCGCGATCTGCGACCGAATGCGCAGCGCAACCGATTCCGTGGCGACCCGATCGAGCGCGCCGAACTGAATCGAGATGACGCCGTTCGCTCGCCAGCAGGCTCAACGCAATACTGTGGTCTGCTTCTGAGTGCGGCGGTAACGCGGTCGATATCGCTTCACTGCTCACGCTGCCCTGCACTCGAACTGGGTTTGGCTGCCGAGCACGACCCTTTGTGAACTTGAGCGGCTTCGGACATGCGAACGCCTCAAGTGCGCTGAGACACGCCATATCCTCCGCGAAACGGCCCTGCTTGCACCACATACCCACCCCTCTCCCTGGCGGCCAACGCTTGCGTGTTGGTTCGCGAACCCCTCGGACGCGCAACTTCTCTCGTGATCCCTGCATCGCCAACAGGCATCAACGTTGCGTCGATGCCATGCCCCATGGGGATGCCAAGGCGCGCGAAGCTACCACGCCTCTTTTGCAATGAGAAGTCGGCCGGTCCGTCAGCTGGGCAAACTGTGCGCCAATTCACACGCTACAACGACGACGCGATTGCGCGCATACCCGACATCATCCGTTCGACGCTGCGAGTTGCTCTGCCTTGGCCGGCCGTTTTGTCGCGCTGGCAGATCCGCGGCGAGAGAGCGACACGAAATCCGCGCGGCAGAGTAGCCTGCCGTCATGGACTCGATGATCGCCGCCGCCGCACGCGCACTCACCACAGGCGACGCTCTCGGTGCCCTCAAGCGCGTCGCGCTGCGCGACGATCCACCGGCGTTGGCACTGCGTGGCATCGCCATGGCGCAACTC
>JBDSBK010000066.1:0-12688 GCA_039921645.1 Dokdonella sp. | reverse complement strand
TGCGCGCGTGGGAAAACCGCGAGGACACCGTCGTCATCGACGAGCCGTTCTACGCGCACTACCTGATCGCGACCGGCGTCGCGCATCCGGGCCGCGATGAAGTGATCGCGGCGCAGAACAACGACGCAGGCGACGTCGCGTCGATGCTCACCGGACCGATTCCGGATGGCAAAGAGGTCTGGTATCAGAAGCACATGACCCAGCACATGCTGCCGCACATGCCGCTGGGCTGGCTCGACCACGTGAGCAGCTGTTTCCTGATCCGCGCACCCGCAGCCGTGGTCGCCTCCTTCACCATCCAGCGCCCCGATGCGGCGGCGTGGGAACTCGGCTTCGAGCAGCAATCACGCCTGTTCGATCATGTCTGCGATCGACTGGGCAGCGCGCCACCGGTGATCGACGCGAGCGACGTGTTGAAGAATCCCGCAGGCACCTTGAGTGCACTGTGCGCGCGATTCGGCATCCCTTTCAGCCCGCGCATGCTGCAATGGCCGCGCGGCCCGCGCGCAAGTGACGGCGTGTGGGCACCTCACTGGTACGCCGCGGTGGAACAGTCCACATGTTTCGCAGCGTACGAGGCACGCGAGCCAAAACTGAGCGCGTTCCAGCGCAATCTTGTGGAGCGGTGCCAAACGCATTACGAGAAGCTTTCCACGCACCGCCTGGTTGCCGACTGATGTCTGCGCGCATCTCGCCGATGTCCTGTATCGCGCCTCTTTTGCGTATCCCTCGCTGCCACGCAATCCATCGCGGCACGGCGATTGGCCAGAGGAGCTACCAGGATGCATGTCAATGGATTCGTCTCGCGAGCGGCTGCGACAGCTGCATATTGCGTTCAACCACGTCGACTCGCCAAACCCCGGCAATGGCGCCGGTATCTTCATCCGTGCGACCGCGCTGAAACTGACCAGCTCCATCGTCTGGGGCAACACCAGGGGCGCAGGAACCGCGAACGATATCGATGGCGACAGCGGTGGCACGCTGACCGGCAACCACAACCTGTTTGCATCGTCGAGCTTCGGCTTTGAGGCCAACACGCTGATGGGATTCAATCCGCAGCTGTTGCCACTCGCTTCAAACGGCGGCCCGACCTCAGCGCATGCCCTTTCCGCAGGCAGCCCCGCGATCGATGCCGGCCTGCTCCACCTTCCCGCCGGCGGCGATCAGCGCGGACCGGACTATCCTCGAAAAGTCGGGCCGAAACAGGACATGGGTGCGTACGAGTTCGATACTGCCCATGTCGTGCGCGACGGATTCGATCGAGCAACGTAACTCTGCCGTGACCATTTCGATCTCGTTCTTTCAATCTTTGCCGGCGGAACTGCCCCAGTGTCCGCTTTCGTAAGCGACGCACCGTCGAAGTGCTCGCTTGCCCCGTGTTCACGAAAAGCACTCCGATTTCGCTACCGCCCGTTCCATGTATCGTCCGTCATATTTTCGGGAGAAGGATCATGTCCAAACCACATCGCGCGCACGCAGTCCGTTTCGACGCCAAAGTCATCATGGCCGCGCAAACGGCCATCTGCGCAGCACTCCTGCTTGCCGCACCGCTGAAGGCCGCGCCACCGGCGCCCGACATCCTGCACTACACGTTCGACGGCAGCGGCAGCAGCGTCATCAATCACGCATCCGCGCCGCCGGTCGGCACTGCAACGGGAATGATCGTCGGCACAGCGCTGTCGCAGGGCGTGTTCTTCAACTCGGTCACGAGCGCGCTCAATGGCACTGGCGATATTGCGAATACAAACTACATCGATACCGGATGGGCAACCCATCTTGCCGGCTCGTGGACAATCTCGTTTTTCGCCAAGAACATTCCCACGGATACGGCCAATTACTACGTTTTCGGCGATGAAACAGCCGATTCATTTCGCTGCTTCGTCGTGAATGGCCAAGTCTGGCAACTGGTCGGCGGCAATTACGTCTACGACGACGTGGCAATCTTCGCGCCAGCCGACGGTGGCCTGCACATGATCACCTACACCTTCAACCAACCGAATGGACGCACCGTCGGCTATCTGGATGGCGTACTCAACGCGACGCATGCCGCCCCTCCCGTCAGCATCACCGGGGCCGGACCTTTCACCGTCGGCGCTTATCGCGGCTCGCAGGGTTCGGCCGGCCTGAAGGGGCAGTTGGCCGATTTCCGCATCTACAGCCGGGCGTTGAACCCTGCGGAACTCCGCAACCTCTACGCTTACGTCACCACCAACGGGGACGCGATCTTTCGCGACAACTTCGAGCAATGAGGAGACGTAGCGCACGCACCGTGTGAATCGGGGCGCTTTTGGGAATCCCGCATTCGGAGTCGACTTCGGAGACATGAATCCGAAAGCTCGGTCTGCGGATCGCCGCAACAAACCAACCCGCCCCTATCCCGGGCAAATATGCGCTTGAGCGAGGTACGGAGTATCGTCTTCGCCTGATGGATTACTCGTCAGCGACATTCTTCAGAATGTGAAGCCGGCTTTATTGCCATGTTGGTCGACAAGGCTGGTCAGCTGGAAAGACCGGCCGCCAATGCGGGCGCCCCGAATCGTGGGTAAGCAAAAGTCGCTGTGCGATCGTTGTCGAACACGGTGTTCGAGCGACCGCTTTTTCCCTGTCCGAGAAAGCGTTCCAGAAATTCGAGGAGTCACGAGATGCATGCAACAGCGCGCTGTTTGTCCGGCATCGTTCCCCGATTGCTTGTGCGGACGATGGGATTTGCATATTTCCTGCTGCTCGTCGTCGCGTTGCCGGCCAGCGCGACCACCTACCTGGTCGGGAGTGCGCGCACGTACCACACGCTCAACGCCGTCGCAGGCCTGCTCGATCCGGGCGATCTCGTGCTCGTCGATGGCAATCAGACCTACCCTTCCGCGCTGCTGACGCGTTCGGGTTCGCAAGCGCTACCGATCACGATTCGCGGCGTGCGCGTCAATGGCAATCGACCGATTCTTTCCGGCGGCAACAACACGATCGAGGTGCAGTCCAGCTGGACCGTCATCGAAGGTTTCGAAATCACCGCAGGGACCTCGCGTTGTTTCTACCATCACGCCAACCAGGTGACGTTGCGCGATTCGCTGGTACGCGATTGCCCGGCGCACGGCATCCTCGGCGCCGACAACGACTCCGGTTCGTTCACGATGGAATACAACGAAGTCCGTCACTGCGGCAGTGGCACCAGCCAGCATGCCATCTACATGGCCACCAACGAAGACGACTATCCGGGATCGGTGTTCCGCATGCAGCACAACTGGGTGCATGACCAGAACGGCGGCAATTCGGTAAAAAGCCGCGCCGAACGCAACGAGATCTACTATAACTGGATCGAGAACACGACCTATCACCTGCTTGAATTGATCGGCCCCGATCCCGCGGGCGGAACAGCGGCGAACCTCAAGCGCGAAGACTCGGACGTCGTCGGCAACGTGCTCATGCGTGCCAACGATTTCTCGTTCGTGCGCATCGGTGGCGACGGCACGGGCGAGAGCGCCGGACGCTACCGTTTCCTCAACAACACATTTGTCAGCAACAGTACGGCGAATGGCTCGGCCGTGTTCCGCTGCTTCGACGCACTCGAAAGCGTCGAGATGCACAACAACGTTTTCTACAGCGTTCCAAGCGGCGGCGGCCTCAATATCGTGCGCGACGTCGAAGCCAACTGGGTCAGCGGACGCCACATGGCCGGCCAGCACAACTGGCTCGAAACCGGATCGACCGGTCTGCCGACCGCTGCCGAGTGGACGGCATCGGTCGCCGGAGCGAATCCGGGATTCGTGAATCTCGCGGCGAAGGATGTGCGGCCCGCAGTCGGCAGCCCGCTGATCGATGCGGGCACCACGAGCGGCACGCCACCGCCTGGCTTCCCGTTCCCCAACCCGCTGCCGCTGCCGCTCTACGTACCGCCGGCGGCGAGCGTGCAAACCGGCGATCCGCCACCGCCGCGACAGATTGTCGGGCCGATCGACATTGGTGCCTACGAGGCGGTCGGCGATTCGATCTTCAAGGATGGGTTTGAGGGTGGATGATGCGGCGGGTTTCAAGCCCTTGAAGGCGACGGACACTTGCGTGTCGGTGGTCAGTCGCGGCAGAACCGCAGGCATCATCGACACGTCTTGATCCAGAACGGCAACTGACAGAATCATTCTCGGCCCAACGAAACCATGGCGGGCTTCGGCACTCGCTGAACACGACGATACACTTCATCGGCGCTTGCACCCGCGGGAAGCATTGCACTCGTTGACACCAGCGGCTAAATGGAGAACCGTTTCGATTCGACTCCGCTAGACCGACTCGAGCGCCACCGGCGACTTCGCGGTACCGAGGATCGAACCGATGATGACCAGTGGAAACCCGATCGCCATTCCGGCGGTGAGTGGCTCGTGCAGCACCAGAACGCCGAGCAGCAGCGCGACCGCGGGATTGATGTAGGTGATGACGGTGGCACGCGCAGGACCGGCTTCGGCAATCAGCGCGAAGAACATCAGGAACGCGGTTGCGGTGCAAAGCACGGCAAGTCCGAGCACCGACCACGCCGCATCCGGAGTGATGTGCGCAGGCCACAACATCGGCGCGAACGGCAGGTACAGCGCACTCGCAACGATGAGCGCCGCGGTGACGACGCCCAGTGGTGGCACGTCGCCAAGCTTGCGATCGATGATGATCGGTCCGATCGCGTAGCCGAGTGCGGTCAATGCAACCGCGCCAACGGCCGGCAGGTCCGACAACTGGATGTCCAGCCCGACCAGTGCGGCCACGCCAGCGAAACCCAGACCGAGGCCGATCAGGCGGCGCGTGCCGAAGCGGTCATGGCCAAGACGAGCGAGGATCACCGCAGCGATCAGCGGCACGATCGCGATCAGCAGGCCCGCCGTCGAACTGGTCAGACGTTTTTCGGCATGCCCCAGCAGCAGCCACGGAAGATTGATCTCGACGAGGGTGAACAGCAGCAGCGGCTTCCAGCGCCGAAACGCCGGTGCCAGCACGCGCCGGTGCAACGCGATCGGCAACAGGATCAGCGCGCCGATCGTGGTGCGTCCGAACGCAACCACCAGCGGATCGATGTCCGCGACCGCGATGCGGATCAGCAGATAGGGCACGCCCCAGATCAGACTCAGGGCAAGGAACAGGATCCAACCGCGTTTCGTCATGGCGCCTCCGTATGCAGGCGACCAGCGTACGACGTGCAGCCATCCGATTGCTGGATCCGTTCGTCATCCCGCACGTCGGCGTACACGGCGCGCGTCATCAACGCTTGCGCGCGATGAAAGTCAACCAGGGGCCTTCGCGACTTTTGCTGCGCGCACTCCAGTCGACGTGGAATCCCGCTGCAGTGAGATGCATGCGGAACGCGTCTTCGCGCCACAACACCACGCGATAGTCGCCGGACGAGCCATCCCACGACTCGCCTTCGCCCTCACGGATCGAGAGCAGCACCACGCCGTCCACTCGCAATGAATCGGCGAACCTGCGCAGGACCGAGTCGATCGCATCGCGTTCGATATGCAGCAGAACGCACAAGGCCATGACGCCGTCGTACGGCCCGCCGGGATCGTCCTGAAGGATATCCAGCGCCGCCACCTGCTTGCCGCGCTCGGCTTGCAGTTCGCGGAACGCGGCGGTGACATCGGTGCGGCGCACCGCGACGCCGAGCGATTCGACGTAGTCCGCATCCCAGCCTGGTCCGGAGCCGACTTCGAGCACGCAGCCGCCCGGTGCAACCATCGCCACCATGCGACGCAGCGCTTCCTCGTCGAGGCCCGATGGCTGTGTCGGCACCACCTCTGCATAGGTCCTCGCATAGCCTTCGTAGGCTTGCACGGTGCGGTGATTGTTGCTGCAGCTTTCGCCATCCGGCGTGGGCGCTGCGGGTTCTTTTGTCATCGGGGCTCCCGTTCGGTGGAAAACAGATCGCGCATCAGTCGACCAGCGGAATCCACAACGTGAGGCCGCCTTCGCCGCTGCGTGGATCAAACGTGGGGTTGTGTCGTTCGAGGGTCGGCGCATCGGCGACGGTGCAGCCGCATGCCGGCAACGCATCGTTCCAGATCGTGGCGTAGCTCTCGAAGAGGGTGGATACGTGGCCGCGATGCTCGAACACCGCATAGCGACGCGCGGGAATTTCCAGGCGCAGCAATTCGCTCGGATGGGTGCCGAATGAACCGACTTCGACCGCGCAAACGTACTGGAAACGGCCTTCGTCGTCAGCGGCATAGCTGATGCCGAGCGGGATCGACTCCACTTTGTCCGGAATCGCGTTGTAATACGGCATGAAACGCTGCCACTGCGCCGGAATTCGGATCACCGTGTCGAACGTGTGTGTTTCGGACAGGCCCACAGCGCGCACGCTGTCCTGGCGCACCATGCGCGGCGGATCGAGCGCACGGGGCGCGCGGACCTCCAGCGCAAGCGGTGCGACAAGCGCGATTCCATCGAGGCTGCGCGCATCGCGCACGCTTTCCGGCGTCTTCGCAAACTGGTCGCGGAACGCGCGCGTGAATGCTTCGTGCGATCCATAACCGCTGTCGAGTGCAAGCGCCAGGATATCCGGAGCGCCACCGGCGAGTGCCTGCGCCGCTTCGCTCAGGCGGCGCGCGCGCAGGTATTTCATCACCGGCAAGCCGGTCGCGGTGCCGAACGCATTGGCGACATGCGAGCGCGAGACACCGCACGCAGCGGCAACCGCGTTCAGCGTGAGGGGCTGACCTGAGTTGCGTTCAATGACCCATAAGATCTTGTCGGCGATCGACATGGCGTCCTCCGTGCATGAATGGCCGTACGTTAGCCGTAGACCGTGCGAGGCATTTGATCGATCGTCCAGTTTGCGGGCGCCAGTGGCGAAATGTGCGCTGAAAACCCATGAGTTGGTCAGCCCTGCCCACTTTCAGCCAGAAAGACTCCATGAGCAACGCGTCAGGTGAGTTCGACGACGCCTCGAAGAATGCCAAGTCGCCGACGGATTGGGTGGCTGCGGTCGCTGCCACATCGCTCGCTATGGCGCGTTCATCCGTCGATGCAGGGATTCAGGATCTCGCCCAGAGGCGGATCAACGCTTGATAGCTCGGTCGATGAGTGGCATCTCATCCAACATGGCGTCAACGACGACTGCGATTCACGGTACCGGCTCCGTCTCCAACGCTTGTTCGGGCACCTCGTCGTCGGCATCGGAATCCATCCAGACACGCGCTTCGCTGAACGTCGAACGTGCTTCCGGCGCGATACCAGGTGGTCGCAAGCGCGCGCGATCTTGTGCGCGACGGCCTTGATCGCGATGACGCGACGACGTTTGCTGGACCTGAACGGGACAGCTCACATCCGATCCTGGAATTGCTTGCGAAAGCGGCGGCTCAGCTGCAATCGGACCTGCGAGTGCAGCACGACTTCATACTCGCCGCTGCTATGCAGCTCGATTCCGCGGACCTTGTCGCAATTGACGATGATGGAGCGGTGGATGCGAACGAAGGTTTTTTCGTCCAGCTCTTTTTCGAGCGCCTGAAGGCTGCGGCGCAGGATATGCGTAACGCTGCCGACATGCAGGCACGCGTAGTAGTTCGCGGCTTCTATCCAATCCACATCCGACGCGTTGAGGAATAGCGTCTGGCCGCGGTCCTTGACGACGAGCCGCGTGAGCGGGCGTCGAACGTGCGTCGGTTCGAGGGCGAGTCGGTTTTTGGCTCGCTGCAACGCGCGATCGAATCGCGCGTCGTCGAATGGCTTGAGCAAATAGTCGAGCGCGCCCGCATCGAACGCACGCAGCGCGTATTCGTCGTAGGCCGTCACGAAGATGACGGCCGCTGGCATGTCGGGCCCCATCAGCTCGAGCACATCGAAACCGTCGCATTCCGGCATCTGGACATCGAGAAGCAGGATGTCCGGCTTCGTGCGTCGCATCTCGTCGATGGCGGCCTGACCGGATTCGCATTCGACGACGACGCCGATAGCGGGATCGCGACCCAACAGGACGGTGAGGTTGCGCCGTGCAATCGCCTCATCGTCGACGACAAGAACGCGCAGCGGCGTCATTCACGCCCCCTGCAGCGGTAGCGTCACCACCACTTCCACGCCATCGGTACCGGCACGTTTCAGCACAAGATCGGACTGGTCGCCGTGCAGGATCCGCAAACGCGTACGCAGGTTGCCGAGACCGACGCCGGTGTGCGTTGCATCGAGATCGTCCTGCGTGCACGGACCATCGTTCGACACGCTGAGCGTAAGCGTATTTTCGCGGCCCGCGCCGACGATCCGGATCGTACCGCCGGACACGCGTTTTGAAATCCCGTGCTTGATCGCGTTTTCGACGAGCGGCTGCAGCAGCAGGCTGGGAACCTTTGCGTGAAGCAACTCATCCGGGATGTCGATGTTCACCCGCAGTCGATCGCCGAAGCGGACCTTCTGGATATCGAGGTAGCGCTGCAGGTATTCCACTTCCTCGGCCAGCGTCACCTGTGCCCGGTGCGAATCCTCCGATGCGCGACGCAGGAATTCGCTCAATCCCACGATCATGTTGACGGCAGCCTGATTGCGTTCATCGCGCACGAGGCCGGCGATCGTGTTGAGCGTGTTGTACATGAAGTGCGGTTCCAACTGCCGGCGCAACGCGGTGAGTTGCGCATTGGACAGTTCTTCGTTGAGACGCGCCGCCTCCGTCATCTGGCGAGCGATGCGATCTCGCGCATCCACCAGATACGTCACCGTCAGTATCAGCATGTACGCGATGGCGAACGTGAACACCTGGTAGACAAGCGACGTGCTCCACGTATCCAAAAACGTCGGCCAGCGTCGATTCGCCCACGGGTTGACGAGCACCTGGAGCGATGCAGACCATGTCTCGACGATCGCGCTGATGAGAGAAAACACCGCGAGATGCGCGACGAGCGCTCGAACGCTGGCGCCGCGGATGAGCGGGTATCGCCGCGCCAGCTCGACGATGAAGGGTGTCGCCAATGCCCATGGCAACCACAACGCCAATTCGGTCGCGAACAGCGGCAGCCAGGAATGATGCTTGCCCTCCACCACATGCATCACGATGACGGTTTGACTTGCGTCGAGCAACGCGCCCGCGCCCCACACGCCGGCAATCCATAGCCATCGGGTCCGGTCCGCATAGGGTCGCAGGTCGATCATGTCCATCACGATACATCAGCCTGAATCGACCGACTCGCGGCATGCAGTGAGCGGCGGACGACACGCAGTGAGCGGTCTGGTCCGCGCTGAGCACGACGCCTACGCTGGCTTCGAGGTTCCGGAGTCGATGCAGCCACCGGCACTACAAGGCTGCGCACACGAACCGGGAACATCCGCGCGGAACTACATGCCTGCGCGACACGATCGATTCGAACCCACGCACTCCATCCAGAAGGAAATGCCACAGATGAAAACACGTATCGCTTCGGTGCTATTCGCCCTCGCCTTCATCGCTCCAGCCTGGGCCGCCATGCCTCACGCAACATCCACGGATGCATCCGCTGTCGCTGCCATCAAGCAGCTGGGACAGGACTTGGGCGACGCGATGATCGCGCTCGATATCGAAAAGCTCGATAGGATGTACGGCGACGATTGGGTGACGGTCGGATCGTCGGGTACCGTCTACACGAAAGAGATGCTTCTGCGCGATTTCAAGGCCGACAAGAAGAAGCTCACGTGGTTCGAATTGAGGCCGATGGACGTGCAGGTCTTCGGCGATGTTGCCGTCGTTGAAGGCAACGTCGCCGAGAAAAGAATCGTCGACGGCAAGGAGACCTACATGGAGGTCGTCTATTCGGACATCCTGAAAAAGCGCGATGGCCGCTGGGTCGTCGTGCGCAGCATGGGGGCTGGAGTGAAGTGATTGGAACAATGGTGTCGGGGACAGTCTGCTATCCCGGATAGACATCCAAAACTGTCCCTGACACCTTGCGTAGGGCGGGCTCAGGCCCACCACCCCCAGGGTCAAGTGTGGTCGGGCATATTCATTTGTTCGGCGTGTGCGACCACACACCTGGCTCAGATTTCGATGTCTTTCTATTCAAACGGGCCGAACCAGACGCGGATGACCTTGCCGCCGCGCACTTCGAACATGGCGATGCCACTCGGCGTCGCTCCGTTCGCTGCCCCGACGGAACGCTCGCTCACAACCACCATCGGTCCGTTGATCAGTTTGCCGAGATATTCAGACCGGAAGCCTGCGGGCACGCGCTTGAACAACTTGCCATACACCTCCCGCAGCGCGGCGATGCCGACGATCGTCGGGCGTTTTCCGGTCAGGTCCGTGATCACCACGTCGTCGGCGTAGCACACGGCGAATGCATCGAGGTCGTGAGCCACATACGCTTCGTGCTGGGCCATGACCACCGCATTCGCATCCGGCGTTACGCTGCCACAGGTTGCCGCGTATGCGCCTGACGAAAGAGCCATCGAGACTGCGGCGAGCAGCCATCTGCCGAAACGATTCATGAGTGCTCACCTGATGGAAAAGCCTGGAATTGCACCAGGCACAAATGGCAAATCGAATGACACATCGAATGACACATCACGAAGCCTCGCTGTCGCATATTCCGGAGTATGCCTACGCGCGAAGGTGAAAGTGCACCGGGCCCCGATTCGCCGATTCGCGTAACCGGCTTCGTGTAGAGTTTGTGGATGGTTGATCCATGTTACGTCGTGGCAAACCGACACCGACTTTTTCGATCGACTCGAACAAACGACGCGGCTTCAACCGTGAGGCAATGGAAAACAGAATGATCAATCTGACGTTCGGGATGCGCTCGTTGTACCGCGTATGGCTGTCCAATGGAGGGTTGGGGGCTCGAATGTTTCGAGCCACGCGTCCATTTGCCGCTCCGTTATGGTTCCTTGTCGCGATAGCCGGCTTCCTCACGTCGCAAGCCGAAGCCGCGCCCGCCCTCAGACGCATCAAGGGATGTGCCGATTGTCCTTCGATGGTGATCGTTCCGGGCGGTCATTTTTTGATCGGATCGCCCGATACCGAGCCGGGTCGACACAAAAACGAAGGACCCCAACGGAACCTGCAGATTGAATCGGTGGCGATCAGCGAGACGGAGATTACGCGGAAACAATTCAGCGCCTTTGTCCGCGCAACCAGACGACATATCGAGCCCGGATGCGATACCCAGGGCGATGGAACCGACGGCAACTGGGACCGCGTGCCGTCCGCGTCATGGTTGGAACCGGGGTTTACTCAAACAGACGACCATCCGGTCGTCTGCGTAACGTGGCAAGACGCGCACGACTATGCGGCATGGGTCGCTTCGCGTTCACATCAGCGGTACCGCTTGCTTGGCGAGGCGGAGTGGGAATACGCCGCGCGCGCGGGAACGTCCAGCGCATTTTTTTGGGGTGATGAAGAAGACGCCGCATGTTCGTATGCAAACGGAGGCGATCGAAGCTTGCTGCGCGCGCTGCCCGCATGGTCGACCGCGATATCCAAGGCGCAGCATGACCGTGAATTGGGCGCGCGCATCCTCGAATGCGACGATGGTGCCGGCTTTACGCGCGCAGCCGGACAACTGCGCGCCAACCCTTTCGGTCTTCGCGACATGACCGGCAACGTTTGGGAGTGGGTCGAGGACTGCTACGAAAGCGGTTCCTACGAGCATCTTTCCGCCGATGGGCAGCCGCCCGGGAAGGGCGACTGCAAACAGCACCGCGCGCGCGGCGGTTCATGGGACGATTACCCGATCGATTTACGTTCTGCCCGGCGCACGTCCGGACTGGATCCGTCCGCCCGTCGCAACGACACGGGCTTCCGAATCGCTCGAGACGTCAAACCCTGAATGTTGTTCCAGCATTGGGGCCAGGTGTAATTTTTCTCACACCGTCAGACGTCACTGCGGGCGATTAATTGCGCCTGGCCAAGAGTCGTGCCCGATTCGTGCCAAGGCGCGTGTCCAATCGCTGGCCCCTGTCGACGCGGCAATCCGTTGATGAAGGCAACCCCTTCACCGGCCGGCAGGCTTCGCCCAATGTGCCATCCATTCCACCGCCGCTTCGGCGCGTCGCTCGCCTCCATGGCTTTGCTCGTTGCAGCCTGCGGCGTCGCGCGTGTTTCGCAGGCACAAAATCGGCTCGGCCCGCTCGACAACGCCCTGATCAAGAATCCCTATCCCAGTCCCGCCGACAGTCAGTTCGGTCGCGGCGTGGTCAGCGGCGATTTCGACGGCGATGGCATCGACGATCTGGCGATCTCGGAATTCAACAGTGACCGGCTGCGAATCCTGCGCGGTGTCGCTTTCACGGTCGGCACGAATCCGGTTATCAAGTTCATCGGAACCACGGTAACCATGCCAATACACGACTTCGAGATGGTGAGCGGCGATTTCGATGGCGACGGCCGCGATGAAATCGCGGTCGGCTCGGCGGGCATGAGTTACGCGGGCATGAACGCTGCCGGCGGCGTCTATGTGATGAACCTGGCAGGCGGCACTTGGGCCGTGCAGTCGGAAATCCATCCCGGCGGCGCGTATCCGGGTGCGCCACAGGCCAGCGCGAACGTCGGTTTCAGCCTCTCCACCGGCGATTTCGACGACGACGGCTATGCGGATCTGGCGATTGGCATACCCGGCCAGACAGTCGCGGGCGTGAGCCGGGCCGGCGCGGTCATGATCACCTATGGCGGACTGTTTGGCATCATTGCCAACCATGCGCGCATCATCGATCGCGACAGCGATGGCCTCACGTTTACGCCGCGTCAAGACGACTACTTCGG
>JBDSBK010000065.1:0-5194 GCA_039921645.1 Dokdonella sp. | reverse complement strand
GAGTGACCGTCATAGAACGCGGAAACGCTCGAAGCATAGTCACCGAAGAAATTGTGCTGCCAGGTCAACGAGCCGAGGATGCGCGCCTTGATGTCGTAGTTCGAGCGATATGCCACCGCTTCGTTCGGGTTGTACGCCGCACGACCGGTGAAGTTGCTCGACGCCTGGCTCGACGTACCGGGATTGACTTCGGTCGAACGACCCAGCGTCAGGCTGGTGCTGCCCGAGAAACCGTCAGTGTTGAACGGCGTCTGCACACCGAGGCTCAGGAAGTTCGACTCGCCCTTGCTGGTGTTGGTCAGATAGGTCGAAGCGCCGCCGAACAGCGGGTTGGAGCCGGTGCGCTGCAGCGTCGAGTAACCGGTCGGCTGATTCGGGTTGGACGTGTTGCTCGACCACTTGGTCGGATCCGTGCTGCCCCAGTAGCTGATGCGGCCGTCCGGCAGGACGCCCCGGCCCGGGCCGAGGTTCACTTCCTGGTAGAACAGGCCATGGATCACGTCGATGTGGGCGAACTCGGCCGTCGCGACCAGGCCCCACCACGGCAATTCGCGATCGAAGCCAAGGGTCGCCTTGAGCACGGTCGGCAGCTTGAAGTTCGGATCGACCGTGTCGACCGTCTGCAGCGCACCCGGAGCCGTATTCGGCGGTACCTGCGCATGACCGTCGGCGATGAAGCCGTGGCCGTTGCTGCCGGAGAACGTCTGCGTGCTGAGGCCATCGTTGGAGAACGGATTGGACAGCCAGACGCCTGGTGTCACGCCTTCGCTGACGCCCATGCCGCCACGCAACTGGGTCTTGTACTCGGTATCGAACGAGTAGTTGAACGATGCGCGCGGCTCGAACACGCCGTTGCCGTCGATCGTGCCCGTGTTGGCGTAGCCGAAGGTCTGTGCGAACTTCGTGTTGTAGCGCGGACGATCACCCGTCGTCGGGATGTCCCAACGCAAGCCGTACTGCAACGAGAACTGCGGCGTGACCTGCCACGTGTCCTGCGCGAAGAAGCCCCACTGGTCGAGCGACCACTGTGCTGCGACGCTGTTGATGTCGCCATTGGTGGGACGATACAGGCTGAAGCTCGACCAGTCGCCGGACGCGAACTTGTCGATGCTGGCGAACTGGTACGCGCCAAACTCTGTGCGGCCGAACAGATTGAAATATTTGTCGCGCTGGAAATCGACACCGGCCTTGATCGTGTGGTCGCCCATGAACCAGTTGCCGGCGAAGAACCCGTTGTAGGTCTCGACTCCGAGCACGTTGTAATGGCGGAACTGATCGGTGCCGAGGAACACAGACGGCGAATTGGTCGCGCAACCATTGATGCAGACCTGCACCTGCGGCTGGTCAGCCACGGTGTGCGACACCGCATCGTATTTGCCGCGCGAGAACGACGCTTCGGTGGAGAAGGAGTCGGTCCAGTCGTCGTACAGGTTCAGCACGTAGCTTTCGAGATTTCGATTCTGCACATACGAATAGCTCGACAGGCTCAGTGTGTTCGAATTGAACGTCTGGATGATCGGCTGATCGCTCTTGGTCTTGTTGTAGCGGAAGCTCGCGCGATGACCGTCGGCAATGTTCCAGTCGAGCTTGGCCAGATAAAGCTTGTTGTCCTGGTTCGCATCGGACGCGCCGAGACCGCCCGGCGTCATGCCGTAGCCCTGGGCGATCTGCGTGATGCGATCGATGTCGGCCTGGCTGATGTTGACCGTATTGGTCGCACCGCCACCGATCGGCCCGAACGTCGGACCCGGCGCGAGCGTCTTCGACTCTTCGTAGCTGAGGAAGAAGAACAGCGTGTCCTTGATGATCGGACCACCGACGGTCGCACCGAATGTCTTCTTGGCGCTGTAACCCTTGAAGTCGCTCGGTTCGTCGCTGGTGAGATCCTTCGAGTTCGTGTACGCGTAGAACACGTCGCCGTGGAAGTCGTTGGTACCGGACTTGGTGACGATGTTGATGTTCGCGCCGACCGCACGCTTGTTGGTGACATCGAAGTTAGCGGTCGAGAGGTTGTATTCCTCGATCGCATCGAACGACAGCGGTTGGTTCAACGCCGGCAGCCCGTTGGGCTCGAGGCCGAACGCATCGTTGGTCGGAACGCCGTCGATCGTGATGTTGTTGTAGCGGCTGTTCTGGCCGAGCGCGGAGATTTCACCGCGACCGACGTTGGTCAGCGTGATATGCGGATCGGTGCGCGCAATATCCTGGATCGATCGACCCGGATTCGGGATCACTTTCAGTTCGCGCTGCGAGACGTTGCTGCTCAGACCCTTGTTGTCGGCCTGAAAGGTCGCGCCCGGCGAGGCGGCCGTGACGGTGATGCCCGTCAGCTCGGTCGCCGTCGAGGCGGCAACGGTCAGGTTGAGCGTGGTTTCCTCGGCCAGCTTGAGGTAGACATCAGGCTGATCGGCGTTCTCGCCATGATCACCGGAAGCCTTGACTTCGAACGGGCCGCCGACGCGAAGACCCTGCGCGCCGTAGCGACCGTTCGCATCGGCGACGACCGTACGCGACGTACCCGACGGCACGTGAATGATTTCGACGGTTGCGCCGGCAACGGGATGCCCGCTCGCATCCAGCACGCGACCGCTCAGCGAAGAAGACGTGTTCTGTGCGTAAGCGGCCGAAACCGCAAAAAAAGAACCGATGACCCACGGCAGCAGCCGCATGCGAAGTTGCTTGTTCATTGCGTCGCCCTTCATCCCATGTTCGTTGGATTTTCGAATACGCAAACCGCAAAACGCCGGCAGCGCCCGAGTAACCCCCAAGGCGATTCCGACGACGGTTTGGTTTTACGGACCGTTCGGATCCCGCGCTGCGAGCGACCAGGATTCCGAAAAGGTTAACGACAGTTTAACCCGAGCATATGACGAATTTGTAACTTCGCGTCACACGGCGATGCTTCGGATCATGAGGAACGGCCATTGTCAACATAACGGGCGCGCTTGACCGCGCGCAACTGGTGCAGATCGAGCCGGACCAGGCCATCCACGCAGCCACCGAACGCGGGGTCGACCCCGAAATCGAGAAAACGCACGCCAGCGGGCTCGCACAAATCGGCATATTGGCGATAGAGCACCGGCAACTGAGCGCCGAGCGCGGTGAGGCGCTCGCGCAGGATCGGCAGGCCCTCGGCGATCGAACGCCCGTTCCAGGCCGCCGCCGCCGCTGCCTCGACCGCGGCGGAAATGACAAATGGATTGCGTGCCCGCGCCAGCTGATCGTTGTCCCAGAAGAAATGGCGGTGATAATGCACGATCCATTCGCGCGCCTCCCCCGGCAAGGTAGCGCTGAGGCTGACCGGACCAATCAGGTAGCGGATGTGCGGCTGACTGCGCAAATACGCGCCGATGCCTTGCCACAAGTAGTCCAGGCTGCGCGATCCCCAGTACGCCGGCTGGACGAAACTGCGGCCGAGTTCGACGGATTCAGGCAAGAACGTCTGCGCGGCCGGCGCATAGTCGAACAGGCTCGCCGAATACAGGCCAGCGATGCCGCGCTCCTGCAGAATATCGCGCGCTTCGCCAAGCCGGTAAGCACCGACGATGGCGAGTGCCGCCTCGTCCCACAACACCAGATGACGGTAGTAGGCATCGTAGCGGTCGAGGTCGCGACGCGCGCCGGTGCCTTCGCCGACACGGCGAAACGCCAGTTCGCGCAGACGGCCGATCTCGCGCAGCGCGGGGCAATCGGGTTGTGCATTCAGCAGCAGGATTTGCTTGCCGTCATTGGTCTGGCCAAGCACCTGCGCCTCGCGCAAGGCATTGCGAACGCGCAGCGGCGATTCCGGATGCGCCACCGCTGCCGACGTCGGGAACACGGTCGGGCGACGGCGCGACAGGCGGTAGACATGCTGGCGCATGTCCTGGGCAATCTGTTCCGGCTTGGTGGTAGCGCTGGTCAGCGCCGCCTTCGAGACGATTTCGCCGACCTGGAAACCGATGCGCGCGCTTTCGGCACCGAAGATTTCGCGCGCCAGCAGCAACGAGGACAGCGGCTTGGCCAGCATCGACACACCGTAGAACATCGGCGAATTCTGCGCAGCGATATGCACCGGGAGTACCGGCGCATCGGTTTTCAGGGCGAGTCGCGCGAAGCCAGCCGACCAGGTCGTGTCGCGCACACCCTGGGGACGCATGCGCGACACCTCTCCCGCCGGGAACACGATCACCGCCTCGTCGCGCGCAAGTGCGCGATACGCTTCGCGCGCGCCGCCCACAGCGTTGCCGCTGCCGAACACCGGTAACGGAAGCAGCAATGGCGCCAGTGGCTCCAGCTTCATCAACACATCGTTGGCAAGCACTTTCACGTCGCGCCGTACGGAGCCGACCAGGTTGATCAGAGCCAGCGCATCGAGTGCACCGAGCGGGTGATTCGCAACGATGACCACGCGGCCCTCGACCGGAATGTTCTCGCGATCGGTATTGGCAACGCTGTAGCTGATCTTCAGATATTCGAGAACGCGCTCCACGAAGTCGAAGCCGGTGCTCGAATCGGCATACGCAAGAACGGCATTGATCTGCTCTTCGCAGGCGATCCGACGCAACAAGCCAACCACGGGCTGCGAGAGGCTGCGCGCCTTTCCTGCGGCAAAGCGCGGGAATCTCTCGTAGAAGCTGCGTTCGACGCTGATCAAGGCGCACCTCGGCTGATGGCGCAGGCAAGCTAGCGCGCGCTTGTTACAAATCGTGTGTCCGGCCGCCTTCTTGGGAAATGGGCGTCATGGGAACACGCAGTCTACTGTGATGCGGGCAAGGATTCAGGAAGCAAGCAACGGACCGACCAAGGACCGGTCAGGACAACCCGGCGAGCTTGACGTAGGCGACGACGCCATCGAGAAACATCTGCACCGACAACGCGACGAGCAGCATGCCGGTCAATCGTTCGATCGCGGTGAGGACGCTTTCGCCGAGCCAGCGGAACAGATAGGTCGCCGAGAGCAGAATCAACGCGGTTGCGAACCACGCAACGAACAGCGCCACGCTCCAGTCGACCGTCCGGCCCGGATTGCTGTTGGCGATCAGCATCACCGCCGCCATTGCCGAAGGCCCCGCCACACCCGGTATTGCCATCGGCACGATGAACGGTTCGGCATTTCCATCGTCGCCGAAAATGCCGTCCTTCGGTGGAAAGATCATGCGCAAGCCGATGATGAACAGCACGATGCCACCGGCGATGCTGACCGATTGCTGCT
>JBDSBK010000064.1:0-3254 GCA_039921645.1 Dokdonella sp. | reverse complement strand
GACCGTTTCGCTCAAGCGCCTGCGTATTGGCCTGCGCGATGGCCTGCCAACCTTCCTGCGCCGCTATGGTTTCGAAGTCAGTCTCAACGGCAGCGATCGCCATCGTGGCCATCTCGACCTCAGCGGACATCGCCTTGAAGCATGGAGCCTGCCGCTGCCTGCCCAGGAAGAATCTTCTGCAACGCTGGGCCGACCGGATCATCTGCGTCTGGTGCAGTAAGGCCTGAGTCTACGGCGGCGGCCATTCGGGGCAGATCAGATTGGCCACTGATACGGGTATCCCGCGCAGTTTGCGGTGATGGCCTGTGCGGGGGCCAGCCTGAACTCACTTGATCACGCGCAAGTGAGGTCGCTTGGGGGCTTCATCGGGTTGCGGCGCGGCCGGCGGCGGATCGGTCGGTGCGTTGTCTGCCGAAAACATCATGCCTTGCCCATTTTCCTGCGCGTAGACCGCGAGCACCGCCGCCATCGGCACATAGATCGACTGACTGACGCCGCCGAAACGGGCGAGGAAACGTACGCATTCGTTGCTGATCTCGAACTGGGTCACTGCACGGGACGCGATGTTGAGGACGACCCGACCATCCTTGGCCGCACCGGGTGGCACGCGTACGCCCTCTGCAGTCGCATCGACCAGCAGGTAGGGGGTCAGATCGTTGTCGCTGATCCATTCGTAGAGAGCCCGCAGCAAATACGGGCGGTTGGACGTCATCGCACTTGGGGGCACTGGATTTCCGCACGGACTTCAGGAGGTCGACACGCCCGATCAGGGGCTTCGGTCATAACGGGTGCAGCCCTTTTTCCTCGGCCGTGAGGCTGCGCGCGAAACCCTGGCTGCGGAAAATGCGCTCACCATAGTCGACGATCGCCTGTGCTTCACGTGGCAGTTGCACGCCGAGCGAGCCAAGGCGCCAGACCAGCGGAGCCAGCGCGCAATCGGCAAGGCTGATCTCGGGACTCAGAAAGAATTTGGATGCCTTGAACGCAGAGGCGTTCTTGGTGAGATCGTCTCGCAGCGCCTTGCGTGCGACATCAGCGGCTTTCCCTCCGGCTTCGATCTCGTCAACCAGGGTCAACCAGTCGTTTTCCACCCGCACGATCGCCAGTCGCAGGCGCGCGCGCGACAGCGGATCGACCGGCATCAAGGGCGGGTGCGGGTAGCGCTCATCGAGGTATTCGCAGATAACCGACGTGTCATACAGCACGAGGTCGCGATCGACCAAAGTCGGCACCGAATTGTATGGATTGAGGTCGAGCAGGTCCTCAGGCGGGTTGTCGAGGTCGACCAGGACGTGGTCGTAGGTCACGCCCTTGGCGGCCAGCGCCATGCGAACGCGGTGGCAGTGGACGCAGTCGCGCGCCGAATATAGGGTCAAGACAGTACGCGAGCGCTGGTTCAAGGCCATTCTGGAATCCCCCTCCATCCCGGTCGGGGCAAGCCCCTGACGCCGCAATGTACTACGCGAGGCCGTCATGCGCCTAGGCGGCACGCAGCGCGGCCGTGAAAGGGTACGGATCGGCGCCCGGAACATGATTCCGGACGCGAGCGGTTTGCACGGAGAAGCAGCAACAGCCGGCGGACCAAACGGTCGCCAGCCGGCTGAACTCAGTGAACGTCCTTCCAGAACTCCAGCTTGAGCAGGTAGGCGATGAAGGTGAACAGGGCGAGATAGAGCAGCACCCAGACGCCCATTGCCTCGCGTTTCAGCGCGGCCGGCTCGCCCGCGTACTGCAGGAACGCGGCGAGATCGCGGGCGGTGCGGTCGAATTGCGCCTCGTCCTGGCTACCCGGCGTCCTGATCTCGAGCTTTTCGACTTCCGCATCGTGACCCGCTTCGGCAGGCTTCAAATGCGCGACCTGAATACCCTGCAGCTCCCACAACGGATTCGGCATCGACACATTCGGGAACACCGTATTGTTCCAGCCTAGCGGACGCGACGGATCGATGTAGAACGACTTGAGGTAGCTGTAGATCCAGTCCGAACCCTTGGCACGCGCTTCCAGCGACAGATCCGGCGGCGCCTTGCCGAACCAGACCGTCGCCTGCTCGGGCGGCATGTGGCTGATCGCGTGGTCGCCGATCTTTCCGCCGGTGAATACGAAGTTCTTTTCGACATCCTTCGGATCGAGCTGCAGATCCTCCGCGATGCGCGAGTAGCGCATGTACTGCAGCGAATGACAGCCGGAGCAGTAGTTGAAGAACAGACGAGCACCGCGCTGCATCGCGGCGACATCGTCGAGGCGGATGTTGGCGGGCTCGAGGCCTTCGCCCTCGGACGCGGCGGCGATGCCCATCGTCATCAGACCGGCGACCAGCAGGGCAGCAAGCTTCATGAACATAGCGGTCCTCGGAGCGGCCGTCGTCGAGCCTGCCATTGGGGGTTGGAGCGTCGTGGCCTTAGTCATGCGTGGTCACCCGATCCGGCACCGGCTTGGTCTTCTCGAAGCCGAAATAGGTGTAAGCCCAAAGGAACGCGAAGAACCCGAAATAGACGAACGTCCAGAAGCGGCCGAACATATTTTCGATCGTGGTGACGTCGACGCTCGTGCCGAACCACTCCGGGATCACTTCCGAGGTGACGCCGGCGCCGACCGTGGCGAGCATCACGAACGAAGTCGCGAACAGGCCGAGCGCAATCTTGTAGCCGAGACCACGGTAGCGAATCGACTTCACCTTGCCACGATCCAGCCACGGCACGAAGAACAGCAGCGCGATCGAGCCGAACATGGCGATAACGCCGGGCAGCTTGAACGGGATCATGCGCACGATCGCGTAGAACGGCGTGAAGTACCACGACGGCTTGATGTGCGACGGCGTGGCGAGATTGTTCGCCGGGATGAAGTTGTCGTGCTCGAGGAACCAGCCACCGAACGTCGGTGCGTAGAAGATGATGAACGCGGCTATGAGCAGGAAGAAGCCGGTGCCGAACAGATCCTTGACCGTGTAGTACGGATGGAACGCGATGCCGTCGAGCGGGGTGCCGTCCGGCTTCGTCTTTTCCTTGATCTCGACGCCGTCCGGATTGTTCGAGCCGACTTCGTGCAGCGCGGCCAGATGCAGCACCACCAGCAGCAGCAGGACCAGCGGCAACGCAATCACGTGCAGCGCGAAAAAGCGGTTCAAGGTCGCGTTGGCTGGCAGGTAGTCGCCCATGATCCATTCGACCAGCGAATCACCGATCCACGGCACGGCGCCAAACAGCGAGACGATCACCTTGGCACCCCAGAACGACATGTTGCCCCACGGCAGCAC
>JBDSBK010000063.1:0-7688 GCA_039921645.1 Dokdonella sp. | reverse complement strand
ATGATGGAAACACCGGCGCTGGCGAAGTCGGCCACGAACACGTGCACACCGCTCTGATCGACCGCGATGCCTCTCGGGTTGGATCCGACGAAGTAGCTGTGCACGGTCGCGCCGGTCGCCGTGTTGATCTGGAACACGGTTTCGTTGACCTGGTCCGAAATGAAGAGCATGTCACCCTTCGAGGCGAGCGCCACGCCATAGAACCCGGTCGTGTTCTCGGCGCCCGTCACGCTGATCGTCGCCGTGGCGGTGTCCGACAGATCCACGCTGGATACGGTGGCGTGATCGTTCGACGGCAGGTACGCCAACGGCCCGGCCGAAAACGCGGTCGTGGCGTGAATGAGGAACAGGCCGACGAACAGGGTGCGCGCAGCGCACAGGCACGGTCCTGATCGGGTGATGGTGGCGTTCATGGAACTCTCCTCAACCACGATGGATACGAAACCAGAACGACGCGTCGCGGCCGAATGTGTCATTGGCTCGATATTGGACGGCGTTAGCGAAGATCGGATCGCGTGAGGAGCATCTAGGCGCCTATGGCGCCCGCGCGCCGCCGAAACGACAGACCGCGAACGGCGCGAGATGAGGCGTGGTTGGGCGTCAGTCGCTCCTGGCCGGAGCGGAGGCGTGAGGTGTGCGTGCATCGCAAGCGACAGCAAGTACGAAGACGGCGACACGTGCGCACGAGCCGTTGCTGACTTGCACAAAATCGGTTCGACGCGTGAGCAGGCGCGGCCGGTCGCCTAGCGATCGCGAGCCTGCCAGCGATAGACGATCTCGCCGACGAGCTCGTGCAGCACCGCTTCGCTCTTGGTCACCGCGCTGCCGCGCGGAACCAGATCGCCAATGCCGTGAAAAGCGCTCGCGCGCAAATCCGCCGGATCGCTGCATGGCGTGAAGCCCGCCGCCTGGAATGCGAGCAGCGACCGCGGCATGTGCAACGCGGACGTCACCAGCCAGATGCGCGCGGGCAATGCGGGCTGCAACTCGCGCACGTTCTGCGCGTTTTCCCACGTGGTGAGCGACGTCGTCTCGGTGCGAATCGCGGTTCGCGGCAGACCCAGCCGGACGGCGAGTTCGGCCATGTGCGTGCTCTCCGCAACGATGCCTTTGTCCACACCTCCGCTGATGACCAGTTGCGCATCCGGCAGCCGCTGCGTGAGTGCGACCGCTTCCAGCGTCCGCTGCACGCTGGCCTCATTCAACGCGCCGACGTCCGACGGATCGTTCGACTTTCGTCGCACGCCGCCGGCGAGCAACACGACCGTCGTCGGCGGCGGCGCATCGCACGCGATTGCCGCTGGCGCGCGGCGTTCGGCGATAGCCAGCAGCGTGTTCGCACCCAGCGGCGTCGCCATGGCAACGCACATGCCGATCATCATGTAGTCGATGCGGCGCAGCCAGCGCAGTGCGCGTCCGCGCATCAGCGCAAGTGAAAGCATGAGCAGCAGGCCAAGCACGAGCGGCGACAGGAACAGGTCGATGAACTGCGCAAGAGTCATCGCAGGCCTCTACAGTCGCCGCGACAGGTCGACGGTGCGTATACCCGGCAGTGCACCGTCGACGCCACGCGCAAACGCCATCGCCTGGAAACGCTCGCCCATGTCGCCCGGCAGCGTCAATCGTTTGGCTTGCGCCATCAGGCGCAGACGATCGATATCCGACAGCGATGACGCGCATTCGAGCAAGTCAGGGAGGCCGCTCGCGAGCAGGAACTGTCCCTGCGGCGCATAGCCGACGAAGTCCAATCCTGCGGCCACGCCCGCCTCCGCCAGCGCGGTGAAATCGACGAATGCGGTCAGATCGGCGAGGCCAGGCCAGTGCAACGGATCGGCGTGCGCGCGATGTCGATAGTGGCAGACCAGCGTGCCGTCATCGCGTTGCGGCAGGTAGAACTCGCCGCGCGGGTAGCCGTAGTCGATGAACAACGCGACGCCGACTGTCAGCGATGCCGTGACGGCGTCGATCCAGTACGGCAGCTGCGGCAGGATTTCCGAGCGATAGCCCTCCGCAAAGGGCGCATCGAGCGCGAGTTCGACTTGGCGCACTGCATTCGCGACGAGCATGTCGGCAGGGCGGTCGACACGCAGGAAGCCCGCACCCTCGCTCGTCACATGCTCCTCGAACACCTCGCCTGCGTGCATCGCGAAACGCGTGGTCGGCAACGCATCGATGACTTCGTTCGCGAAAACCACGCCGCGCCACGAAGCGTCCGGCGGGCGCGAAATCCATTCGATGCGTGCAGCGAGTTCGGCAGGCAGCTCCGACTGCGCACGCACGCGCTGACGCTCTGCGAGGTCGGCGCTCGGTTCGAGGATTCTATAGCGTCGCGGCAGCGCACCGATCGCCGCAAACTCGCGCAATGCAGCGATCGCGAACGCGCCGGTGCCACCGCCGAGCTCGAGGAAATCCGCTTCCGCGCCGATCTTGCGCAGACTCGGTGCGAGCGCACGCGCGAGCGTGCGGGCAAAGAGATCGCCGAGCTCCGGTGCCGTCACGAAGTCGCCGGCGGCGCCGAACTTGGTGCGGCCGGCACTGTAATAGCCCAGGCCCGGCGCATACAGGCACCGCTCCATGAAACGCGAGAACGGCATCGCACCGTGCGCCGCGATTTCGTTGCGGATCAGCGCGACGAGTGCGTCGGAATGCGCACGCTCGTCTGCGCCCGGTTCTGGCAAGGCGGAATTCAAGGCTGGTTTGGCGCCGGCTTGTGCGGCACTCTCGGCAGTGGCATCTGGCGCGCAGCATAATTCATATGGGCAAATCGCCCGCATTGCCTGGATACTTGCGGCCAGCGAGGAGAACACAACGATGGCGAGCGTGAATGACCGACCGGTCGTGCTGATCACCGGCGCGGCGCGCAGGGTCGGTGCCGCGATTGCGCGGACGCTGCACATGGCCGACTACGATCTCGCCCTGCACTGTCGCCATTCGCGCCACGATCTGGATCTGCTGATCGCTGAACTCGAAGGCGCGCGACCGCGCAGTACGCTCGCGCTGCAGGCGGAGCTCGCCGATGTGGAGCGGCTGCCGCAGCTCGTCAGCGCGACGATCGCGCGATTCGGCCGCCTGGATGGATTGGTCAACAACGCATCGTCGTTCTATCCGACGCCGATCGGCACGATTACCGCGACGCAATGGGACGACCTGTTCGCGGCCAATGCACGCGCGCCGCTGTTCCTCGCACAAGCCGCCGCGTCATGCCTCGCAGCGAACAAGGGTTCGATCGTCAATCTGATCGATATCTACGCAGAACAACCGCTCGCGCAGCACTCTGTCTACGGCATGGCCAAGGCCGCGCTCGCCATGGCGACACGCGCTTTGGCGGTCGACCTCGCGCCCGAGGTCCGAGTCAACGGCGTCGCACCCGGTGCTGTCCTGTGGCCGGAAGCGGGCAAGATCGCCGACGAGCAGCAGCAATTGATCGCGCGCACGCCGTTGCGGCGTGCAGGCAATCCGGAAGACGTCGCCGGCACGGTGCTGTGGCTGATTCGCGATGCAACGTTCGTAACCGGGCAGATCATTCGAGTCGATGGCGGGCGTTCGCTCGCCAGCTAGCCAGGCCTGCTTCGCGGCCATCATGAAAAACCGTGCGCCAGTGCGCACATGCTCGGCACATCGCGTCACGGTGGCGCCTTGAATCGGTGCAGTAGGCTCGTGCCGCACCGGCAAACAACGCCGCACGCACCATCGAATGTCATCGCGGGGTAGACCGCGTGAGCATGCATATTCCCAGGGGGAGACATCATGCAGGCCTTGTATCGCGACCGCCCGTGGCTGGCGGCGCTTCTGCTCCTCGCATTTTCCGGCACGCACGCAGCGTTTGCATCCAACACATTCGCGCTCACCGGTCCTTTGGCAACCGCGCGCGGCGATGCGACGGCAACATTGCTGTCCGACGGCGCGATCCTGATCGCGGGCGGCTCGGGCAGCATCGGCACGCTTGCCAGCGCGGAGCTCTACGATCCGGCGAGCGGCGCATTCAAACCGACCGGCGCACTCGTGATCGGCCGCAAGGCCGCGACGGCGATTCTGCTGACCACCGGCAAAGTATTGATCGCCGGAGGCCTCGATACGAGCGATCTTGCCAGCGCCGAACTTTACGATCCGGCGACAGGGGCATTCAGTGCCACCGGCAGCATGTCGCAGGCGAGGTCATTCGCTACTGCGACCCTGCTCCCGAGTGGACGCGTACTCATCGCAGGCGGCAGCAGCAGCTTCGCGGCTACGGCAAGCGCAGAACTCTACGATCCCGCCACCGGCGCGTTCACGACCACCGGCAGTCTCAATGTTGCGCGCGAATTCACGACAGCAACCCTGCTGTCCAGCGGACGCGTGTTGATCGCCGGCGGCGTCAGCGGCACGGGCTATCTTGCCAGCAGTGAAATCTACGACCCTGTCAGCGGCACGTTTGCACTCAGCGGCAACATGGGAACCGCGCGCGCAACCTTCTCGTCGGCGCTGTTGCAATCAGGCAGGGTTCTGGTTGCCGGCGGGTCCGGTAATGCAGGAGATCTCGCCAGTGCGGAAATCTACGATCCAGCGACAGGCACGTTCGGCGGCACCGGCAGTCTCGCGACTGCACGCGCGTTCGCCAATGCAACCTTGCTGCCGAATGGGTGGGTACTGGTCGCGGCGGGCCGCAGCACGAGCACCGATGTCGGCAGCGCGGAACTCTACGATCCGGTGACGGGCACCTTCGTCGCGACGGGCGCACTCGCGACCGGACGTCGACGCGCGACAGCCACCTTGTTGCCGAGCGGCGAGGTATTGATCGCGGGCGGCTTCAACGGTGCCGCGCAGGCCAGCGCGGAAATCTACGCGCCGGCCTTAGCCACGTTCACGGCATCCGGGTCATTGAATGCAGCGCGCAAAAGTGCTGCGACGACGCTGCTGGCGAACGGTCGCATCCTGGTCGCGGGCGGCGTGGGCAACAGTGGCGACCTGGCCAGTGCTGAAATCTATGATCCGTTGGTCGCGACATTTTCCAGCACCGGAAGCCTCGCCACACCGCGCAGCGAAGCCACGGCAACCTTGCTTCCGAGTGGCCAGGTATTGGTCAGCGGAGGAACCAACAACACGACACCAGTTCTGGCGAGTGCCGAGCTCTACAACCCCGCGGCCAATGCATTTTCGACGACCGGTTCGATGGCCGTCGCACGCTGGCGCGCGACCGCGACCCTGCTTCCCAATGGGCGGGTGCTGATCGCGGGTGGATTTGGCAGCAGCGGTACATTGGCGAGTGCTGAAGTCTTCGATCCCGCAAACGGCACGTTCAGCGCAACCGGCGCGATGGCATCCGCGCGATACGGAGCCACCGCAACGCTGCTGCCCAACGGTCGCGTGCTCATCACCGGCGGCAGCGGCAGCAGCGGCATATTGGCGAGCTCGGAAATCTACGATCCTGCGACCGGCTCCTTCAGCGCGACCGGTGGCATGGCGACGCCACGCTTTCATGCGAGCGCGACTCTCCTGCCGAGCGGGCGCGTGTTGATCGCAGGCGGAGAGAACGTCAGCGGCGATCTGGCCAGTGCAGAGATTTACGACCCTGCCAGCGGCGTGTTTTCGACGACCGCATCGCTGGCGACGGCCCGCGATTCCGCGAATGCGGTCCTGCTGCCCAGTGGACAGGTGCTCATCGTCGGCGGCTTCGGCAGCGGGAATACGCCCGCCAGCGCGGAAATCTACGATCCGGCGACGGCCACGTTCGTCTCGGGCGGAAGCCTGGCAAGCGGGCGTGTGGCCAATGGCGCCGCACTCCTGGCAACGGGACAGGTCGTGGTTATCGGTGGGGCCGCCGGTTCATCGCTGTCGACCTTGCTCGCCAGTGCGGAGGTTTTCGATTCCGGCCTTGGCTATGCGGACGCCAGCCGTCCCGTCGTGAACGCATTGTCGTCGGCGATCCTGCTGCCATCGGCACTGGCTCTTGGTGGCAGCGGATTTCGCGCATCGACGCAGGCGCCCGCTGGCGCGGTCGTCGGCAGCGAAGGCTCCTCCGGCAGCACGACGGGCAATTCGCCGACCAACTATCCACTGCTGCAAATCGAGCGGCTCGACAACCAGCAGCAGTTCTTCGTGCGCTCCGATGCGACCCAGGCATGGATGGACACGTCATTTGCCTCGATCGTGCTGCAGCCTTTCAATGCGTCGACGCAAGCCGGTCTGATGGAAGGCACCTATCGCGTCACCGTCTTCGTCAATGCGGTGCCGAGTCAGTCGCAGCTGTTGATATTCGCGAACGATCGCATTTTCGCGAACGGATTCGAGGTGCCGTGAGTGCATTGCATTCGCGGTAGCGGCTTGCGGCGTCATGCGTCATCGATGGGAAGCGCGTGTTCGCATCGATTCAAGCTGATCGTTCGGGCGACGAATGAAGATCAATGGGCGAGGCTGTCGCGCAAATGGCGGTACTGGCCCGGCGGCAGATACAGCGGGAACAAGGCCGACTCTTCAAGGCGTGACGCCTGCGCGAGCAGGTGTGCGATGCGCGCAATGTCGCCAAACAGAGTGCGACGCTGGGCGCTGAGCCAGGGCGCACGCAGGTACGCCCGCAGCAGCGTATCGATGGCCTGCACATGATCCTGCGCCTGCGCATACAGCGTCTCGACCTGGCTCGCGGCCACGCGCTCGCGACCCAGTGCCCAATACAGATAGGGGTAGAACTGCACGGACTTGGCCAGACTGCTGCGCCGGAAGGTCTCTGCAAAGTGCTGCAAGCCGAGAATCTGCTCGTCCTCATCGCGCCGTCGGCATGCGTCGAGCACACGACGCATGTCCTTGCGCAGGGCCGCGTGATCGTCGAGCAGTTGTGCGATCAGGCGCGGCCTGAAGCGGACCGCGACCTGTTCACCTTCGGCACTTGTCCATGCGTCCGATGACGTGCCGCCCGGCACGAAGCCGAACAGGTTCCTGAAAATCCGCAACACGTCGATCCTCTCGCAGGAGAAGTGAAACGCCGCGGCACGGCGCGTGAGATCGGCTCGATGCTTCTTGTATCACAGCGTGGCGGTCACGCGAATGTCCGCGTCGTCACTCGATCGGCGCGAGCTGCGGTGGCGCCACATCGCGCGATATCTCGTGCCACATCTCGGCCAGCATCTTGCCGCCGAGCGGATGACGCAAGGTGGGTGCGATGTCGGCGAGCGGCTTCAGCACGAACGCTTCGGCAAGTTCCTTGCGTGGAATCTGCAGGTGGCCTGGGCCTTCCAGCACGATGTCGTCGAACAGCACGATGTCGACGTCCAGCGTGCGGCTGGAAAAGCGCGGCACGTCGCGGCGGCGACCGTGACGGTCCTCGAGCGCATGCAGCCACTCGTTCAATGCGAATGGATCGAGCTCCGTATCGATGCCGACGGCGAGATTCAGGAAATCCGGCCCCTCGAAACCGACCGCGGCGAAACGATAGACCGGCGAGACGAGCGTCTCGCCGAAGCGCGCGCGCAATTCCCTCAGCGCCGCACGCAGGTTGCGCTCGGGGTCGAGATTGGAACCCAGGCTGAGCCAGGCGCGATGCATCGCGTCAGGCATCGCCACGCTCGATGATCACACCGACGGCGCGCGATCCCGTCACGGCTCCGAGCTTGGACAGCTTCAGGCGCAGCCAGCGCACATCGAATTCCTTGCGGATGATTGCGGCGCATTGCTCCGCGAGCGTCTCCACGAGCTCGAAATTCGAGGCTTCGACGAAG
>JBDSBK010000062.1:0-16469 GCA_039921645.1 Dokdonella sp. | reverse complement strand
GATAGGGGCCAGCGTAAGTGGGCGGATGAAAGCCGAGGGAAGTGCCAGCGGCTGTGGATGGTCGGCATTGGATTTCCGCAATCCACCGGGCGAACCGGCGATTCAATGGCAGGCGCGTTCGCTTCTTCGGCTGGCCCGCGAAAATCCATATGCGTGCCGCGAAGGTAGCACCGTGGCAGCCGTTGCGGTAGACCTGGGCGTCGGCACGCCGTGCCACAACCGTCAGAATAGCCGGCAGGCTTACTTTGCCGACGCGGGGGCGCCGATATGGCGATCGAGAAAGGCACCCACCTTGCCGAACAGCTCCTCGACATTCTTCTCGTCGTAGAACCCATGCCCTTCGGTGCGCTGATACAGCCATTCGTACTCGATATGCGCCTTGTTCAACGCCGAGCGGAGCGTCTCGCCCTGCACTGGCGGAACGCGCCAGTCCTGGCCACCGACGATGATCATCGTCTTCGCCTTGAGTCGGTCCAGGTGCGCGACCGGCGAGCGATCCCACAATTGATCGTCGTCGTCGCCGAGCACCAGCTTCAGGTAGTTCTCGCCAAACGAGGACTGCGGTATGTCCCCGCGTGTCTTCATCAGGCGCAGATCGTACACGCCGACATAACCGATGGCGCAGCGATAGAGCTCCGGTTCCTTCACGGCGCCTTCAAGTGCGGCATAGCCGCCATAGCTGCCACCGAAGATACAGATGCGTTTGGGATCGGCGACGCCTTGAGCAATCGCCCAGCGCGTCGCGTCGGTCACGTCGTCCTGCATCTTGCCACCCCATTCGCGATAGCCGGCGAGCTTGAAATCGTGGCCGTAGCCGCCGGAACCGCGATAGTTGACCTGCAGCACGCCGTAGCCGCGACTGGCCAGCATTTGCACATAGGGATCGAACTCCCACTCGTCGCGGACGCCATACGGACCGCCGTGCACGAACACGACCAGCGGCAGGTTCTTCGCGTCCTCCTTGCCGGGCGGTCGCGAGAGATAGCCTTGCAAGGCAAGGCCGTCGCGCGCCTTCAGTGCAAACGGCTCCATCACCGCCATCTGTTCCGGCTTGATCCACGGCCGGTTCGCGAGCAGGAAACTCGCCTTGCGCGCCTTGGCGTCGTAGAGAAAAAACTGGCCGGGGTCGCGATCGCTCCTGACCGAAAAAACGACCTTGTTGCCATCGGTCGAACTGCTCGTGATACGCACGTCTTCGCTCGGAAATTGCCGCAAGAGGTCGGCCAGCAGTTTCGCCTCGGGTGCCTTGCTGTCAATCAGCGTGGTCGCCATCCGATCCGGCATCACGCGCAGCGCAATGGCATCCTGGTTGTCGAATGCCGGCACGAGTTCGACAAGTCCACTGACGCTGCCGCTCCACAGCGTGGCGAGCATATGTGTCGCGACATCCCAAGTGCACAAGCCGCCGACGCCGTGCGCGCCGCCGCAGTCGAAGTAGACCTTGTCTTCCTTGCGATTGAATCCCAGCGGCGTCATCCGCTGATGGTCCTTGTTTTCGTCGAACAGGAGCCCCCACTTCGCATCGTCGCCGGCGCGGTACCAGATCTTCGCCGCCTGGTCGACGTCGGTGCCGAACGCGAAGCGCACGATGCCATGGTGATCGGTGATGAAGTCCGCATCGCGCAGCGGCGATGTCGTCACCGGCGATGTTACCCCGGTATAGAGATCGATCTTCTCGACCGTCGGGTAAACGCCATTGGTGCCGTTGAATGCATACGCAGCGATCAGCGCATGCTTGGGATCGTCGCGCAGCGGATCGACGAGGGCCGCGGCAGCCCGCCGACTGGTGGCGTGTGCAATATGCGTTGCGACCTGCTTGCCCGCGCGAAGCCCGAACAGCACACCATCGCCGGTACCGTCCGCGTTCACCGCATACAGTTCGCCGGTCTGCGCAGGCACCTCGAGCGCGCCATCTCGTTCACCGATCGTGTAAATGACCCGATCCGGCGCAACCCACCAGAACTTCACCAGCTCGCCCGAATCGCGCGGGCGCACGTTGACGCCCTTCATGTCGGCGAGTCGGATCAGCGAAAGCACGGCCTTGCCGTCGACGACGACGTTGGCTGCGAGGTAGTCGCCGTTCGGCGAGATCTTCACATTGCGAAACTGCTCGTGCCGGGCGAAATCGGCGAGCGGCACTTCGGCGTGTGCAGGCAACAGTTGGACGCCTGCAACAGCGGAGGCCAGAATCCATGACGACCAGCGCAACGGCAACATCGGAAATCTCCTTTTTTGGATGGGCGCTTGCGGCTGGCAATCGCGACGCGATGCTCAGGTTTTCGCGTTGACGCGACCGTAACGATCCTCCAGCCGAACAATATCGTCCTCGCCGAAATAGTCGCCACACTGCACCTCGATCAGGTGGATGTCCGCGGCTGTCGGATTTTCGAGGCGATGCACGGTGTTCATCGGGATGTACGCGGACTCGTTGCGTTCGAGCATGAACTCCTCCTCGCCGATGCGCACCTTCGCCGTTCCGGCGACCACGGTCCAGTGTTCGCTGCGCCGATGATGCAACTGCAGCGACAGCACGTGCCCCGGTTTCACGGTGAGGCGCTTGACCTTGCAGTCGTTTGCATCCTCTAGAATCGTATAGCTGCCCCACGGTCGATGCACGGTCTGATGCACGCTCGCTGCCGCGTGGTTGGTCGCGCGCAGGCGCTCAACCACGAGCTTCACCTGCTGGGCGCGCTCGCGATGTGACACCAGCACCGCGTCGCCGGTGTCCACGATGACCAGATCCTTGACGCCGACCGCGGCAACCATGCGCGTGTCGGATTGGATGTAACAATTTTCGCTCTCAACCACGATTGCCTGGCCACGCACGCGGTTGCCGTCGCTATCGGCTTCGTCCAGATCGCTCATCGCTTTCCACGAGCCAATGTCGCTCCAGTCGAACGACGCGGGCACCACCGCAACCTTTGGCGCGCGCTCCATGATCGCGTAATCGATCGAGATGTCCGGCTGCGCGAGGAAGGCTTCGCGATGGAATTCAATCGGGCTCTCGTGATTGATCGCATGCGCATGGCAGGCTTCGGCCGCCTTCAGCACATCGGGACAGGTCTGCGCGGCGACCGCGAGCAAGGCGTCGGCGCGGAAGCAGAACATGCCCGAGTTCCACACGTAGTCGCCGGATGCGACATAGCTTTCTGCCGTCTGCATGTCCGGTTTTTCGACGAAGGCAGCGACCTCGCGACCCATTGAGGAAGCGGCGGCCGCAGGTCGCTTCGACTTCCCTTCTCCGTCCGGGAGAAAGTGGCTCGAAGGGCCGGACACCCCGAAGGAACTTCCCTTGGGCGGTGAGGGAAGGACATCGCCAAGTCCGCTCGGAATCGCTTCACCCATTCGGATGTAACCAAAGCCGGTTTCCGGATGCGTCGGGCGGATGCCGAAGGTGACGAGCCAGCCATCATTGGCCAACGCGGCGGCGCGCTGCGCATCGGCGAGGAACGCATCGATGTCGCGGATCAGGTGATCGGCCGGCAGGATCAGCAGCACCGCATCTGCACCGACTCGATCGCGAGCATGCAGCGCGGCAAGCACGACCGCCGGCGCGGTATTGCGACCGGCCGGCTCCAGCAAGAAAGGCAGCTTGTCCAGATCCGCACTCGCATCCTGTGCATACTCGTCGCGGGTCAGGAAGTAGTAGTCGCGACCGGTCACCGTCAGCACTTGGCCGCCATCGGCACAACGCAACGCACGGTCGAGTGTTTTCTTCAGCAGCGATTCGCCGTCGCCCATGCGCATGAAGGGTTTCGGATACGCGCTACGCGAAACCGGCCAAAGACGCGTGCCGGCACCGCCGGAAAGTATTACAGGTACAAGCATCATCAAGACTCCGCGGTCGCGAAGGCGCCGCTTCAAGCCCTCCCATTCAAGCGAAGGGATGGCTGGGGATGGTGTTACGCGCGATCTCATCCAGCACTGCGCGCAATCCCTCCGGCCAAGCGCCCAATTGTAGCCCGAACACGCTATCAAGCCGGCTGCAGTCGAGCACGGAGTAGGCCGGCCGCCGCGCCGGGGTTGGGTAATCGGCCGTGGCGATCGGCACCACGCGCGGCACGCGCGCAATCAGGCCACGCGACGACGCTTCGCGGAAAATGGCCTCGGCGAACTCGAACCAGGTGCACTGGCCGCCTGCGACGAGGTGGTAGATGCCATCGAGCGAACGCGTCGACGAGGCATGTGTATCGTGCCAACGCATCAGCGCCGCTGCCGTGGCATCGGCGATCCAGCTCGCCGGCGTCGGTGCGCCGACCTGATCGACAACGATGCGCATTTCCTCGCGTTCGGACCCCAGACGCAGCATCGTGCGCAGGAAATTGCCACCGCGCGCCGCATAGATCCAGGCGGTGCGGAAAATCAGGTAGGCCGCGCCAGTGCCGCGCAACGCTTCTTCGCCGGCGAGCTTGCTGCGTCCATACGCACCCTGGGGTGCGGTTGCGTCGCCCTCGCTATACGGCCGTCGCGCGCTGCCATCAAACACGTAGTCGGTCGAATAGTGCACGACGAGCGCGTCATGCCTCGCACCCCAGCCACCGATCTGCGCCAGCGCAAGGTGGTTGACGCGATCGGCAAGATCGGGCTCTTGCTCCGCGCGGTCGACCGCCGTATACGCGGCGGCATTGACGATGACATCCGGGTTCGCCACCTCCATCGCCTGCGCCAGCGAAACCGGCTCGGCGAGATCGGCGCGCAGGCACTGCCTGCCGTTGGCGAGTTCACCGTCGCGCGTCGCCGGAATCACCTCTCCGAGTGGCGCCAGCGAACGCAGCAGTTCGAAACCGACCTGTCCGTTTGCGCCGAGCAGCAGGATTCTCATGCCGATGGCGGCCCGCTCGACAAGCGAAACTCGATGACGTCATTTCGGCGCAAGCGCAATTCCATCGCACCCTGCGCCAGCGCGAAACCGGATTTCCGCTTGCGCCGGAACGACGGGAAAGCCATTTCACGCACGCCGTTCATGCGGCGAACAGCGGAAGCTTGTCGCGCGCTACATCCGCAAGAAACGGCGCGCGCGCGTCCTTGTCCGAGAGCGAGGGCTCGGCGATCGGCCAGTCGATCGCGAGCGCGGCGTCGTTCCAGCGGATGCCGGAATCGGCGGCGCGGTCGTACCCCGCGGTGCATTGGTAGACGAAGGTCGCATTTTCCGACAGCACCGCAAAGCCGTGCGCGAAACCTTCCGGCACCCAGAAATGGCGCTTGTTGGTGGCAGAAAGCATCGCTGCGGCCCAGCGGCCATACGTCGGCGAGCCGACGCGGATGTCGACCGCGACATCGTAGACCTCGCCTTCGAGTACCGACACCAGCTTGCCCTGCGGGTTGGGCCACTGGTAATGCAATCCGCGCAACACGCCTTGCGCCGAACGCGAGACGTTTGTCTGCACGAAGCTCAGGTCGAGACCTGCTTCGACGAAACGCGCGCGATTGAAACTTTCATAGAAGAATCCGCGCGCATCGCCGTGCACCACCGGCTCGATGACCATGCAGCCGGGTAAATCAGTCCGGATGATCTTCACGACCCTCGACCTTGCTTCACCAAGCTGAGCAGATACTGGCCGTACCCGTTCTTCGCCAGCGGCGCAGCCAGGCGCAGCACCTGCTCGGCATCGATCCACCCATGCTGGAATGCGATCTCTTCGGGACAACACACCTTCAGACCCTGCCGGCGCTCGATCGTCTCGACATAGTTCGACGCTTCGACCAGGGACTCATGCGTGCCGGTGTCGAGCCACGCATAGCCGCGACCGAGTTTTTCCAGCATGAGGTTGCCGGCATCCAGGTAACATCGGTTGAGGTCGGTGATTTCGAGTTCGCCGCGCGTCGACGGTTTCAATGCTGCGGCGTAGTGGCACACGTTCGCATCGTAGAAATACAGACCCGTGACCGCCCAGCTCGAGCGCGGTTGTGCGGGTTTTTCCTCGAGCCCGATCACACGACCAGCGCTGTCGAACTCGGCGACGCCGTAGCGTTCGGGATCGCGTACCCAGTAGCCGAAGACGGTCGCGCCATGCTCGCGCTCGGCGGCGCGTGCGAGGGTTTCGGTGAAGCCGTGGCCATAGAAGATGTTGTCGCCGAGCACGAGGCAGCTCGGCTGATTCGCGACGAATTCGCGACCGATGACGAACGCTTGCGCGAGCCCATCCGGCGATGGCTGTACCGCGTAACGGATCGAGATACCCCACTGCGAACCGTCGCCGAGCAGACGCTGGAACAGCGCCTGCTCATGCGGCGTGTTGATAACGAGCACATCGCGGATACCGGCGAGCATCAGTGTCGACAGCGGGTAGTAGATCATCGGCTTGTCGTACACCGGCAGCAATTGCTTGCTCACGGCCTGCGTGACCGGGTACAGCCGCGTGCCCGAGCCGCCTGCGAGGATGATGCCTTTCTTCGTTGCCATGTCGTTCCGTGCCAATTTGCTCTGTTGCCTCGAAGCCCTCCCCTTCAAGGAGAGGGTTGGGTGGGGATGGTGTCAATACAGCAACAAGCATCGCAGCTGAAGCCGCCCCCACAAAAACCGCTCCCACAAAAGCAAATCCTAGACACCCAGCCGCTCCATCCGATAACTGCCATCGATCACGCGCCCCACCCAATCCTGGTTTGAAAGATACCAGTCGACCGTGCGCGCAAGGCCCGACTCGAACGATTCGGTCTGGCGCCAGCCGAGATCGCTCTTGATCTTGGCGGCATCGATCGCGTAGCGCCGATCGTGACCGGGGCGATCCTTGACGAAGCTGATCAGCGATTCCCGCTTGCGTCCGTCCGCGAGCGGTCGGCGTTCGTCGAGCAGCGCGCAGATCGTCTTCACGACATGGATGTTCTCGCGCTCGGCATCGCCACCGACGTTGTAGACCTCGCCGACGCGGCCGATCTCGAGCACGCGTTGGATAGCGGCGCAATGATCGCCCACATACAGCCAGTCGCGCACGTTGCGGCCGTCGCCGTATACCGGCAGCGCGTCGCCCGCCAGCGCCTTCTGGATCACCAGCGGAATGAGTTTTTCGGGGAACTGGTACGGCCCGTAATTGTTCGAGCAATTCGTGGTCAGCACGGGCAGGCCGTACGTGTGGTGGAACGCGCGCACCAGATGATCCGATGCCGCCTTCGACGCCGAATACGGCGAGTTCGGCTGATACGGCGAATCCTCGCGGAAACGTCCGATCGGACCTAGCGAACCATAGACCTCGTCCGTCGACACGTGCAGGAAACGGAACGCATCCTGGCGATCGAGCGGCAGCGCGCGCCAGTATGTGAGCGCATTTTCGAGCAAGGTCAGCGTGCCGACGACATTGGTCTGCACGAACGCGGCCGGGCCATCGATCGAGCGATCGACATGCGATTCCGCCGCGAAATTCACGATCGCCGTCGGCTGATGCTCCGCCAGCACGCGTTTGACGCAGTCGGCATCGCCGATATCGCCCTGCACGAACGTGTAATCGGCATGCCCGCTGACCGACGTCAGCGTGTCGAGATTGCCGGCATAGGTCAGCGCATCGAGATTGACGATGCGCACACCACTCTGGGCCAGCGCGCCAAGCACGAAATTGCCGCCGATAAAGCCGGCGCCGCCGGTGACGAGCAGAGTTTTCATTGCGTTGCAGGTTCCTGGAACGAAAGGCCGGGAGCGCGGCCGCGTGTATCGTAGCGGCAGCGTGTGCGCATGGCGAATCGCCGGGCGCATTCCCGCAGTGGCCGATGCCGCCCAAGTCGCGTTACCGTGGCGGCGAGCGAACAGGCCAGTCCGGGATCATTGCCCACCCATGAAGAAATTCTGCATCGCCGTGCTGATGGTGATATCGCTGCTCTACGCCTTCTACGCCGGCGCGATGTACCACAAGCAGGCTGCGATCCTGTTTCCAGCGGCATCAGCGCCAGCGCATGCGTTCGAGACGGCGCTGCCTGCGCGTGCGTCCCTGATCGAAGTGCCGGTCGCATTCGGTAAGGCGCGGGCCGTCTACTGGCCTCCACGCGATCGGACGAAACCGGCGAGCGCGATCTGGTATGCGCACGGCAACTACGAGACGGTGCAGAATGCGTTCGAGATGATGCAACCGCTGATCGAGCAGGGTTTTGCGGTGATGCAATTCGAGTACCCGGGTTACGGCGGCGCCGACGGAACGCCGGATTTCGATGCCATCGGCGAAGCCGCGAACGCGACCTGGGACTGGCTCGCACGGCAGCCCGAAGTCGATCCCCGACGCATGATCGCGATGGGCTATTCGATCGGTGGCGGTCCCGCCGCCGACATGACCCGACGACGCAACGTGGCCGCGCTTGTCCTGCTGTCGACCTTCACCTCGATCACGGACATCGCATGGCAGTACGCGTTGCCGCCGTTCCTGGTGCGATTTCCCTACGACAACGTCGCGCGCCTGCGCGAGTTCAAAGGTCCCGTCTTCATCGAACACGGTCGGCGCGACGAGGTGATCCCTTTCGAACTGGGTCAGCGCCTGGCCGCGGCCGCAACCGGCGCAGAATTTTTCACGCAAGACTGCGGACACGCCGATTGCCGCTTCGGCCAGAGCGTATTTGCGCAGCGTTTGCCGGCATGGCTCGATGCACATCAAGCGACGCACTCCGACGCAGGCACCTCGCCGCCGCCTCACCGCTGACGCGTGATCTCTCCGCGCTGGGGAAACAGACACCGAGCCGCTCTTCCGCTCGGACATTGCGGTTCAAGGCAGTCGCTCACGCAGCTTCAACGTCGCCTCTCGTTCGACGCCGTCACGACGCAAGGTCAGCGCGAGTGTCGTACCGGGCGCCTGCGTGATCTTGCGGAACCACGCGTCGCCGCTCAAGTCCTTCGCCGCGACGCCATCGATCGCAACGATTTCGTCGCCCTTCTTCACGCCCGCGAGCGCAGCGGGCGTGTTCTCGCCGACCAGCACCACGCTGAACGCATCGGCGCGTTCCTTGTACGCCCGCACGCCGGAGCGATCGAACGGTGACGGCGACCAGCCCGGCGTCGGATCGAACCATACCTTTTTTGTGTCGTAGTCGAAGTCGAGCGTGAACTGGGCGAGCACGTCGGTACCGATGTTGCCCGCTTCGGTGCGCGAGGAGAACGAGCCGTGCTTGTCTTCCGCGTAGCGCGCTTCAAGCCGGCGCAGGTCCTGCCCGGCGATGCCGAAATGGTCGGCGCGACTGGCCCAGTTGCGCGACGCGCCGCCCGCGCCGTAGGACACCATCTCGATGCCACCCTTGAGTCGCTGCGCGAGTCCCACGTGCTCCGCCCACAGGTGCTGCACGACGAGCGAACCGCCATTGCCGGTATCGAGCGCGAAGTCGCCACCCTTGCCCTCCAGCGTGGCCTGGACCAGTGGCAAGTCGTCGGAAAACGTCATGCGCAGCGATGTGCCACCACCGACATGCCGGTAGCCAGCGCGCGGTCGCAGGGTCAGCGTCTTCGCGCGATAGTCGAGGCGCACGCCGAAGCGTTCGAACACTTCGAGGCCGAGGATGCCGGCCAGCGGCGCGCGCGCGCCACGCTCGACGGTGCTGTACTGCAGCGGCATCACGAAAAAATGCTGATCGGTCATCACCGCTTCGCCGATCTCGAATCGAGCGATGCGCACATCGGATTGCGACATCGTGCCTTCGCCAGCACCGCCCGATGTGCCACTGCCGACCGCGGTCAGGCCGAGCTGCTTGGCGATGTCGGACGTGATGATGTCGTGGCCGCCGGTGTCGAGGATGAAGGCGAACGGACCCTTGCCATTGAGCTTCGCTTCGACCACGACGTCGCGCTCGAACTCGATCGGCACGACCGTGCCCGCAACCGGAACGCTCGCATCGTCCGGCGGCGACGGTCGCGTGAAATCGGCGTCGCTCGCGCCGGCATGGGTTGCGTACGACTGCAGCTCGACGACGTCGTCGCCATTGCCGGCGTCATCCCGCGTGATGATCGAGAACGGCAGTTCGATGCCATCCACCTTGCGGTAGTCGGCGTAGCTCACGCTGACGATCGAGATCGGCATCGTGCGCACGCTGCGTTCCAAGCGTGCGCTGGAAGGATCGAACCACAGCTCGACCGCCTGCCCGTTTCGCGGTGTCGCCATGAACACCCCGTAGGTCTTGTCGCCTTCGCGCTTCGAGGTGAGTGCGCCGAGTGTCGCGCCCGCCGCATCCGCGCGCAGCCAACCGCGCTTCGCGAGCCACGCATCGGTGATCGTGGCCGTTCGCGCGAACGCGGAATCGAGGTCGTGTACGCCGCCGGAGGCATCCTGGCGCCAGTGCTCGTGGCCGTCGTAACCATCGGCGTAGCGCACGACGCCGAAGTCGGCGCTCTGGCGTGATCGCCCATCATGCAGGTCGACATCGAGCCGCCATTGCGCGCTCAGGCCCGATGCTTTCTCCGTGCCCCGCGCGCTGATGGCGGCGATGCCATCCCACGCCGTACCGCCGCTCGCCGTTCGTGCTCGGGCGAGCAGAGCGGTCGCGGTTTCCACGGTTTCCGCGGACGCATTCGCGCAAAGCAGCAGCAGGCCGAACGCCATCGTCGTGCTTTTCATCGGGTCATCCTTCGCGAAGCGGGCGTGCGCAGTGAAGCATGCGCGCAGCACGACGTATTGCACCGGAATTGCGCGTTGGGATCAGACTTGCGCGTCGCGGCGGCGCTGCAACGGCGTTTGTCCGAAGCGCTGGCGAAAAGCACGCGTGAAATGCGATTGATCGTAGAACCCCGCCGCGAGTGCGATCTCGCCGAGGGCCGTGTCGCTCGAGATCACGGCGCGATCGGCCTGTTCGATGCGACGCCGGCGCAGGTAGTCGCCGACGGTTTCGCCGCGCGCCTGGCGAAACGCGCGTGCCAGATGCGCAGGATGCACATTCGCCAATGCGCCGAGTTCGGCCAACGACGGCGTGTGCGAAAGATCCGCCTCGATCGCGTCGATCACGCGCTCGATCCAGCGCGGCGATTGCGGTCGCAAGCGCACGCGCATCAGGCTTGCGAGCAGATCGAGCGCACAAGCGACAATCGCGAGAGGCGCGGCGGCGTCGTCCTGATCGAGCTCGCGCGCCAGCCGCGCGAGCGGGACGGCGTCGGCTTGCAGATGCCGATAGTCGGCGACCAGCTGGTTGAACGAACCATCGACGAGCCAGTCGCCTTTCGCCTGGATATTCACGCAACGCGCGCCGGCAACATGAAAACGGTTTGCGTGCGCATGTCCGCCCGGATGCAGGACCACCGACCCCGGCGCGCACGCGAGAACCGCGTTGCTGCGTTGCTCGTAGCTGCCGTCGAGGACCACGCAGATATACGGGTCGACGTGCTCGTGAGAAGCCAACTCGCTCGCACCGCGGTGCCGAGTGTCGACGATACTCAGACCGGCCAGGTCGATGCGATGGCGCGACGTCGTCAACGGTCGATCAGCGGGCGTGGGCATCGATTGGGTTCACCGGCGCTGCGTGGATGCGCAATGGGATGACCCATCGCGCTGAAAGGTTGATCGAATTCTGGCCACCGGCATTCCACCGAGTCAGCCCGGAGTCGATCGGCATTTTGAATCGTGCTCCACCGAATGAGTAGGTAAATTTTTCCTGGTCAGGAAACGTTTACCCACATGAACGAACCCCGATTCATGAGCAAACCGCGCTGCAACGCGCTGGAGCGGGTCGGCATGCAATCTGCAGAAGAACTCGTGGAGATAAGAACTGCCAAGCGACACACGCCGTGCATCCATCAGCATTTCATTGCGTGGATGCGATACCGCACCGAGGATTGAGCCATGCATGACATCTGGACGACCACCGCGAAGGCATTGCCCAGCGACGGCATGACGGTCGAATTCCTCCTCGACGAACGCGAGTGTCCCTTGCGCGGCATCTACGCCGTCGGGCGTTTCAAGTCGCGCTGGACGCACTACTCTCCGACCAGTGTCAGGCAGTGGCGCATCATGTCGGAGGTGCGGATGGAAGTGCCGAGCGATTGCGGCAGGGCCTGCAACGACTTCGTCTTCGCGTTGCAATCGTGACCGATTCCTCGGGTCAACATCGCGCCGCATGGATCGGCGATTCCGTCGAAGAGTCATATCCATCCGGGCCGAATGAGGCGCCCCGGGCCGAGACGTGGTCCGCTCCATCCACTTGGTACCGCAGTGGGAAACGGAAGAATCAGCCGATTCCGCTGATCACCTATGCGCAGATTTCGTCCCTGAGCGAGCAGGTTTCGCTTCCGGTCGTCGACATCATCCGCGCCCTCGTCAGGCATGCCGGCAACGGCGAGGCCGCGCGCGAAATGCTGGAGCTTGAGCGAGTAGAACTTCACGAGTCCCCCGCTCTGCGCATTGGCTGATTTCGATGCAGCCTTCCTTCCGGACGCGCATCCCGGCTGCACGGATAGACGGCATGCATGTTGACGCATGGCGTGCAGCGTGGCTGTAATCCACTCCCGTACGCTCGAGTGATCGGACATCGCATGTCGACGCGGCCTCATCCAGGATTTCAGCGCCCGCTGACCGGCGCGGTGATCGTTGTCGCCGCGATCGCCGTGCGCGTGCTGCTCGGTGATACGCACGCGGCGAACGCCAGCTTTGCCGTGTTTGCCGTCGCCATCGCCGCTGCCGCGTGGCTCGGTGGCATCGGGCCCGGATTGATCGCAGCGGGACTTGCGGCACTCTGCTGCGTGCGCTCCAGCGGCACCTTGCTGCACCCTTTCGACGCTGACGATATTGCGGTGGCTGCACTGCTGTTCGCGTGCGGTGCGGCGCTCGCAGTCATCGGCAGTCGCGTTGGCCTTGTGTCGGAAGCGTCTCCGGGAGCGCCGCCGATCGTCCCGAACATCTTCGATGCCGTATCCGACGCCATCATCGTTGCCGATGCGGATGGCCGGGTGATGTCGATGAATGCCGCCGCGGCGGCGTTGACCGGAATGGATGCGGCGGCGGCCCTGCATCTCGATGCATTGTTCGGTGTCGTACAGGCGGGAGCGACATTGGCGTCGACGGGTCGTTCCGAGCAGGCGTTGATGCTGGAACGCCCGGACGGCACCTGCCGGGCTCTTTCGGTCGTTGCCACTCGGATCGAGGGGCAGGACCCAGTGGATGCCCGACTGGTGCTGGTCCTGCACGACACGTCTTCCCGACAAGAGGCCGGCGCCGCCGCGCGCCACGCCGACGCATGGCGATCCCCGTCGGAGCGACGCCTGCAATCGATCCTCGACTCCAGCGAAGCGCGCCTCTTCCATCTCGATCGACAGTTCCGGCTGACCTGGGCTAATCGCGCGTTGCGCGATCGGCACGGCATAGAGGACGGTGCCGGAATGGACGTTGCCGCGTTGTTCGAGCCGCAGAAACGCGTCGCGCTGATGCGGCCGCTGCAGCGCGCCATGGACGGGCACAGTGAAACCCTGGAATGGCGAGCGTTCGACGCGGCAGGCGAGCCGTGCTGGACCTTCACGATGGTCACGCCGGATCGCGACGAGAACGACGACGTGCGCGGCTGCGTCGTCCTCTGCCTCGATGCGACAGCGCGGCATCAGGGGGACGCTGCGCGACAACGCAGCGAGGACCAGCGGCGCGGCCTGCTGGAAAGTCTGCCCGATCTTGTATGGATGGCAGCGGCCGACGGCACGTGCGAATGGTTCAATCACCGCTGGGCCGCCTACACCGGACGTTCGGTCGCCGATTGGCGCGCACCCGTGCACCCGGACGATATCCAGCGCGTCAATGCCGCTTGCATGCAGGCGCAAACGCAAGGCACACCATTGACCGTGGAGGCGCGCCTTCGCCGCAGCGACGACATCTGGCGCTGGCATCTCGTGCGCATGCAACCGCTGCGCGTGTCGGTGACGCAGGACACGATCTGGGGCTGGTGTGGCAGCTGCACCGACATCGACGATCAGAAACGTGCGGCGGCCACGCTGCGCACGACGCAACAACGCATCAGCACCTTCCTCGGAACCCTCAGCCACGAACTGCGCAATCCGCTTGCGGCGGTTTCGGCAGCCGTGCAGGTGCTGCGCCATCCGCGCGTTCTACCCGAGATGGCAGCGCGGGCTTTGGAGACGCTGGACCGGCAAACGGCATTGCTCGCGCGCATGGTCGACGAGCTGCTCGACGCTGCGCGCGTGATGGAGGGTCGCATCGACCTGCAACGACGTCGCGTTGCGTTGAACGAGCTCCTGCGCGAAGTCTGCCAGGACCAGTCCGCCAATGCCGAAGCCAGAAACGTGACTCTGCGTTGGGACCTGACCGATCAGGAGATCGTCGTCGACGCAGACCTCCTTCGCATCCGGCAGGCGCTCGAAAACATCGTCATCAACGCGATCAACGCGTGCGCTGCCGGCGACGGAGTGACCATCACGGCGCGCAAGGAATCCGCAAGTGAGGCTCGCGTTCGTATCGTCGACACCGGCTGTGGCTTGTCCTCCGAGAATATCGCCAGCCTGTTCGAGCCTGGGGCCACCGCCGGGCTGGAGAAGATCGTGGGATTTGGACTTGGCCTCAAGACCGTCAACCGGATCGTGCAGTTGCACGGTGGTCGCATCGTCGCTGCGAGCGATGGGCCGGGCACGGGGGCGACCTTCGACCTTTTCTTTCCGCTGCACGAAGAACCTGAGCTCGATGCGGCCGCGACGCAGCACTCGCACGCGGTCCTGCTTCCGGGGCAGCGGATCCTGATCATCAGCAAGGACGCGATCGAAATCGACGGCCTGTTCGCGCCGGTCGAACATGGGGCACAGATACGCTATGCCGCTCACGGCTTCGAGGGCCTGCGCATCGCGGAGGGCTGGCCACCCACGGCGCTCGTATGCGATGTCGATCTGCCGGAGCCGCTGTCCGGCTACGACGTGGTGCGGCAAATGCTGGCGTTTTCAGCGGAACGCCGCCCGTATCTGGTCGCGATCGGCAACAACACCGCTGGCATGTCCGAAGCGCGCGCGGCAGGATTCGACGACTACCTGACGAGACCGGTATCGCTGCCGCACCTGCTCGATACGCTCGCGCTGACACCGGCTCGTGCGGTCGCCAGCGTGGCGGATCATTGATCGCGCCGTTCCGAACTACCGCGTCCATCGAACGACGCTGGCGCGACCCGCACGCACATCGCGTTTCGGTCGTGCGATCAGTCCTCGTCGTCTTCGCTGCCGAGTTGATCGTCGCCGATCAGGCCGAGCGCACGGTAGCGAAGCAGCCGGTTGTAGATCGTCTTGGTCGTGATACCCAGCGTGCGTGCCGCCTGGCGCCTGTTGTTGCCGTGATGCGCGAGTGTCTTGAGCAGCATTTCCCGCTCGATCTCGTCGAAGGTCATGCCGACGCGGAACGTCACCGAACCGTCGTGTCGTTCGATCGGCGCGGGCGATGGCTCCGCCGTCGCGCCGATCGCGTCGTCGGGCGCGAGGACGTAGGCGCGTTGAACGACATGCCTCAGCTCGCGTACGTTGCCAGGCCAGGGCCGGCCGGTCCATTCGCGCACGACTTCGTTGGTAAGGAATCGACGGGTGTCGTAGCGTTCGTTGAGGCGATCGAGAAAGCGCTGGGCGAGCAACGCAATGTCCGCAGGTCGCTCGCGCAGCGGCGGCAACGCGATCGGGAAGTCGGCGAGTCGATAGTAGAGATCGCCACGCAGACTGCCGTCGGCCACGGCCGTCGATGGATCGCGGTTCGTCGCGGCGATCACGCGAACGTCGATCGGGATCTCGCGCGAACCGCCGACGCGGGTCAGCGTGCGTGTCTCGAGCACACGCAGCAGATACACCTGCAGCGTGGCCGGCATTTCGGTGATTTCGTCGAGGAACAGGGTTCCGCCCTGGGCGCGTTCGAAAAAGCCGGCGTGCGACTGCACCGCGCCGGTGAATGCTCCGCGTTCGTGGCCGAACAACTGGCTGCTGAGCAGATCGGGCGCAACCGCTCCGCACTTGAGCGCGACGAATTCGCCGGTACGACCGCTGCGCTCATGCACGGCGCGTGCGACGAGTTCCTTGCCGGTGCCGCTTTCGCCGTGGATGAACACGGTCATGTCGTGCCGTGCAACCCGATCGATGCGATCGAACAGCGCCTTCATCTGCGCGCTCTGCCCGACCATTCCACTGAATTCTCCGAGGCTGCCCGGCGGATGCGCGCGCGCATGCAGGCGGGCGCGCTCGAACAGCCGCTCCAGCGCAGCCGGTGCGATCGGCTTGACCAGATAGTCGACGATCGGCAGGCGCACGGCGCGGATCGCCGAATCCACGCTCGGATGCCCGGTGACCACGGCGATTTCGCCGAGTGTCGCAAGGTCGATCTCGTCCAGAAGATCCAAACCGCTGCCGTCGGGAAGGTCGAGATCCAGCACGACCAGATCGAAGCGCCCATCCCGCGCCAGGCGACGCGCCGCGCGCAGGCTGGTTGCGCGCGTGACCGCGCAATCGGCAAGCGCCGCAAGATCGGCGACCGTCGACTGGAACTCCACGTTGTCGTCGACGATCAATACGCTCGCGACGGTACCTACCCGACTCATGGCGCCCCTCCCCCTTCTATGGAAGTGTA
>JBDSBK010000061.1:0-4489 GCA_039921645.1 Dokdonella sp. | reverse complement strand
GCGGATCTCACCCCGCTTTCTTCTTCGCCAGCTTCAGCCATGTGTCAACGACTGTATCCGGATTCAGCGACAGCGATTCGATACCCTGATCCATCAGCCACTCGGCAAGGTCCGGATGGTCGGAAGGCCCCTGGCCGCAGATACCGATGTACTTGCCTTTCTTCTTGGCCGTCTGGATGGCCATCGACAGCAGTTTCTTGACGGCGGCATCGCGTTCGTCGAACAGGTGCGCAACGATGCTGGAGTCGCGGTCGAGTCCTAGCGTGAGCTGGGTGAGGTCGTTCGAGCCGATCGAGAATCCGTCGAAGATGTCGAGGAATTCGTCGGCCAGCAGCGCATTCGACGGTACTTCGCACATCATGATGATCTTGAGGCCGTTCTCGCCTTGGACGAGACCGTTCTTCTTCAATACCTCGACGACCTTGCGGCCTTCGCCAAGGGTGCGCACGAACGGAATCATCACCCACGCATTGGTGAGGCCCATGGTGTCGCGCACTTTCTTCATCGCGCGGCATTCGAGCGCGAACGCGTCGCTGAAGCTCGGATCGACGTAGCGGCTGGCGCCGCGGAAGCCGATCATCGGATTTTCCTCGTGCGGCTCGTAACGCTTGCCGCCGATCAGGTTCGCGTATTCGTTCGACTTGAAGTCCGACAGGCGCACGATCACCGGATTCGGCGCGAATGCCGCCGTGATCGTCGCAATCCCTTCGGCCAGGCGATCGACGTAGAAATCGACCGGGCTCGCGTATCCGGCGATCCTTTCGTCGATCAGCCGTTTGGTCTCGGCGTCCTGCTGCGCGTACTCGAGCAGGGCTTTCGGATGCACCGCGATGTGGCTCGCAATGATCATCTCGAGCCGCGCGAGGCCGACACCCGCGTTCGGCAGCATCGCGAAATCGAATGCGCGCTCGGGATTGGCAACGTTCATCATGATTTTCAGCGGCGCCGGCGGCATCGAGTCGAGATCGGCGGTGATGCGCTCGAACGCGAGCTGCCCTTCGTAGACGAAGCCGGTATCGCCCTCGGCACAGGAAATCGTCACCTCCTGGCCGTCCTTGATTGCGTCGAGTCCGTTGCCGGTACCGACGATCGCGGGGACGCCCAGTTCACGCGCGATGATCGCTGCATGACAGGTACGACCGCCGCGATTGGTGACAATGGCGGCGGCGCGCTTCATCACGGGCTCCCAGTCCGGGTCGGTCATGTCGGCGACGAGCACATCGCCGGGCTCGACGCGCGCCATGTCCTTGATGGAGCGGATCACGCGCGCCTTGCCGGAACCGATCTTCTGGCCGATCGAGCGGCCTTCGCTGATCACGTTGCCCCGTTCCTTGAGCTGGAAGCGTTCGATCTGCGTGGTGCGCGTGCGCGACTTCACCGTCTCCGGACGTGCCTGCACGACGTACAGCTTGCCGGTGGCGCCGTCCTTCGCCCACTCGATGTCCATCGGACGGCCGTAGTGCTTCTCGATCACCAGCGCCTGCTTGGACAGTTCGTGCACGTCGGCGTCGCTGATGCAGAATTTCGCGCGATCGGCAGCCGGTGTTTCCTCGACGCGCACACGCTCGCCGGCGTTGCTCGAATACACCATCCGCTGCTGCTTGGCGCCAATCTGGCGGCGCAGGATCGCAGGCAGACCGGCGCTGAGCGTCGGCTTGTAGACGTAGAACTCATCCGGATTGACCGCGCCTTGCACGACCATTTCACCGAGTCCGTAGCTGCCGGTGACGAATACCGCATCGCGGAAACCCGATTCGGTGTCGAGCGTGAACAACACGCCTGCGGCGCCGATGTCCGAGCGCACCATGAGCTGCACGCCGGCGGAGAGGAACACGTCTTCGTGCTTGAAGCCGTGATGCACGCGATAAGCGATCGCACGGTCGTTGTAGAGCGACGCAAAGACTTCCTTGACCTTGTGCAGCACGTCCTCGATGCCGACGACGTTGAGGAAGGTTTCCTGCTGGCCCGCGAACGAGGCGTCGGGCAGGTCTTCGGCCGTCGCCGACGAGCGCACGGCGACGGCGATGTCGCTCGTGCCGGCGTCAGCGCAGAGTTTCTTGTAGGCGTCGCGGATCGCCTGATCGAGATCGGCGGGAAGGGCGGTGTCGACGATCCAGCCGCGGATCTCGGGGCCGGCCTTGGTCAGTTCGTCCACGTTCTCGACGTCGAGCGTTGCCAGGCGATCGAGGATGCGCTTGGCCAAACCGCTTTTCTCGAGGTAATCCTGGTATGCCTGCGCGGTCGTGGCAAAGCCGCCGGGTACCGAGACGCCCAGTTTGGCCAGATTGCCGATCATTTCACCGAGCGAGGCGTTCTTGCCGCCGACCTTGCCAAGGTCGGACATGCGCAACGAATCGAGCCAAAGAACCAGGTCGCTCAAGGGATGCTCCATTGATGTAGGAAGGGCCGGGTTGCCGGCCAGCCCGCAATTTTCGGGCTTTGGCGGGAATGGGGCAAGCGCTGCCTTGCATGGCGCCCGCCGTGAAGCCACTTCTTTGAAGGAGAGCGTTGCCCCGCAAGACGCTTGCTCTGAAGCCCTCCCCTTCAAGGGGAGGGTTGGGTGGGGATGGAGTTAGTGCTTGAATCGCGTCCGAAAATAGGTGCGTACGTTGATCAGATTGTGCGGCAAGCAGATCTGATTGGTGCTGGCATTTCGATACACCATCCCCACCCAACCCTCCCCTTGAAGGGGAGGGCCAAAGCAGGCGCAGGACAGCACGCCACTTACTTCCCTTAGACTCATGTTTGCTTCGCAACCAGAAAACCCAATGCGCCGCACGATCTTCTACGTCTCCGACGGAACCGGTATCACCGCCGAAACGATTGGCCACAGCGTGCTGACGCAGTTCGATTCAGTGGATTTCGAGACCTATCGCATCCCGTTCGTCGATGCCGAGGACAAGGCGCAGCTCGCGGCCGTGCGGATCAAGACCGCGTACGCAACGAGCGGTGCGCGGCCGATCGTGGTCAACACGATCATGGACAAGAAACTCAGCGACATCGTCGCCGAGAGCGGCGCCCTTATGATCGACGTGTTCGCACCGTTCATCGGGCCGCTGGAAACCGAGCTGGGCACGCCGCGCGCATCGCGCGTCGGCAAGGCGCACGGACTCACCGATTTCACCGAGTACGAAGCGCGCATCAACGCGACCAACTACGCATTGACGCACGACGACGGCATCGACGTGAACTACGCCGATGCCGACGTGATCCTGGTCGGCGTATCGCGCGTCGGCAAGACACCGACCTGCCTGTACATGGCGCTGCACTACGGCGTGAAGGCGGCGAATTATCCGCTGACCGAGGAAGACCTGGAACGACTTGAATTGCCCAAGCGCTTGGTGCCGCAGCGCGCGCGCCTGTACGGTCTTTCGATCGATGCGCAGCGCCTCGCGCAGGTGCGCGAGGCGCGCCGCCCTGGCAGCCGCTACGCCGAGGTCAAGCAATGTCGATGGGAACTGGAGCAGGCCGACAAGCTGTTCCGCCGCGAGAACATCGCGGTGCAAAACACCACGCACACGTCGATCGAGGAAATCGCCAGCAAGATATTGGCGCAGTTGGGCATCGAGAAGCACCTGTTCTAGAAGCCCGTCGCACTTCCACCGCGCGACGGTGGCGATTCATGTGATGGCCAGTCAGCCTGGAATCGGCACGTGCGATGTGCTGCAGACGCTCATGCAACGTTGCTGGACGGATGCCGGGAATCGCTCGCTTGCAAGCGACGTGGGGAACCCCATCTTACCCGTCCGGAAGGCGGTCGCATAAGACTAGGCGGTCGTCTCCACCCCGCCTATGATCGAACCATGTCTGCCGTCCTCCAACGCCCGCAATCGCTGCTTCCGAGCCGTTTCTCGTGGCTGATGGGTCTTTATGCGGAGAACTATCACCGGCTGTCGCGCTTGTTCGCGCCGAAAGACCTGGCGGTCGGCAGCTATTTGTCGACGCTCGATGACGGTCTCGACGTCCGTCTCGACGTGCTCGAGCGCCATCGCTATACGCTCGACCTGCACCTCACGTACTGCTTCGTCGACAGCGAAACCGGCGAAAGTGCGCCGTCGGCACAGCTGCGCATGTACAACGACGCGCACATGGCCGAAGTCCTGGATTGCCGCGCCGATCGGCGTCTGTCGCAGGTGCTCGGCCCGTTGCGCCCGGCGCGGAGCATCTTCCAGCAGCGCGTGCGCATGAGTTCGTTCCTGAACCGCTGGCTCGAATATCTTGCCGAACAAGGTCATTCGGTCGGCACCCTGGAACCGCGCAGTTCGCCATTACCCGTCGTCTCCCTGACGTCCGAGCCGCGCACATCGCCGCCACCTGAGCGCGGCTGAGAGAAATCCCCCAGCGCGCGCTTGACAGCCGTCTGCGTGCATCCACTAATCCGGATATGCCCATGCGCGCGCGTCCCCGCCCGAGCAGTTCTTGCGTTGCCTTCGAAGCGGCGATGCGCGCGTGCGCGCCTGCCGCGTGTGCAACGCTGTCGCTGGCGCTC
>JBDSBK010000060.1:0-10143 GCA_039921645.1 Dokdonella sp. | reverse complement strand
GCGCCGTTCAACGTATGTACCGCGCGCAGCAGTTGCTCGCTGACGGGAATCGCTTCGGGCGTTCCGTGAGAAAGGTAATCGTCGATTACCGCAAGGTGGGCGGCGACTTCGCTTTGCAGGATGTCGAACAAGACGGGATCGACATTCGGAAGCGGCCCGGGAACGATCTCGCCGGGCGTTGAACTGATGTCAGTCTTGTCAGCGAGACTACCCGCATTGCTGATATCGCCCCTGATTGCAGGCAGTTCGCGCTGAGCGGCTGGCACGCGCCGACGCACCGTGCGCCGGACCTTGCGCGTCGCAGCCGTATGCTCGGGCACCCATGCCTCCTCGCCCGCAGCGAGTCGATCGGCGGTGTCGATGATGCCGTTGATGTTCGCACTGCCGGCTGGGTGGCCGCGCAACGCGGCGAGCAATACCGGAATCGCGGCAAGCGCGTGGTCGACGAGTGCAACCACGGCGGCGCTGGGTGCAACGGTGCGCTCGAGTACGCGGTTGAGCAGGGTCTCGACTTTCCAGCTGAACTCGCCCAACGCAAGCGCACCGACAAGACGACCGGAACCTTTCAGCGTGTGGAATGAGCGGCGAATCGGCTTCAGCTCGTCGAGGTTGTCGACGTCGCGTTTCCAAAGCGGAACCTGCTGGCGAAGGTTCGTGATCTCGTCTTCGACTTCTTCCACGAAGACTTCGCGAATATCGTCGTCGATTTCTTCGCCCGCGGAATGCTGGAATCCAATGACGGGACTGTCGTCTCCCGCGATTTCCTCTTCGACTTCTTCCTCGATTTCCACCCAGCCGGCATCATCGGGCACGTCCGTCTCGACGAGACGCAATCCGTCGAGGTCGTGAACAGTTGTCGATGGCGAATGCGCCTCCCCAACGACCAAATCTTCCAGGTCGTGACCCGGCAGCAGATCGATGGACGGCAAGTGCGAGCCAACCGCATCCGCGATACCTGCAGCGATATTTGCGCCAGCATCGGCGGTAGTGATCGATGTCGAAGCAGTGTGGGGGCCGCCTACGTCCGCAAAGCTTTCTGCGAACGTGTCATCGTCGTTGCCGTAGGCAAGGCTAGCCGCAGCCTGCAAGTCCGCATCGGCGGGCCGATTCGGGGCAGATTCGGTTTCGACCGTGCTCGATGGAGAGGCAAGCGAAGTCGCAACGCGCTCCGCTTCCGGAGGCAGCGGCCAGTAGCCGAGCCCGGCCAGGCTCTCGCGAGCGACATCCAGAATCTTGTCCCGATTGCGGCGCTGCTCGCGGGTCGCTTCAAGGTAGTACTCGATCGCAGCCAGCGCGTCGGCAAGCTGGTCCATCTGTTCCGCGGTTGGCACGCGACGATGCGCGATCAGTTCGACTTCGACGAAGCGCACGATCGCGGTCATCAGTTGCGCGGCGTCGCCGAGACCGAGCATGCGCAACGCGCCTGCGATTTCCTCGAGCAGGCGCGGGATCTGGCTGACCCGCTCATGATTCCACGGCGATTCGATGAATTCGATGACGTCGTGTTTGGCCTGCTGAATGTTGACCGCAGCTTCGCGCATCAGCGCGTCGAGGATCTTGCGTATCTCAGCCTGCGGCAGCTCCAGGTGGCTGTCGACGGTTTGGCTTTCGTTTTCGTTGGTAGCGCCCAGTCGATCGATATGATCGTCCAGCGACGCTTCGACATACAGCAGCGCACCAGCGACGTCGAGCAAAGCGCCTTCGTCGATCGGGCGTTGCCGCTGCGCCATTTCCTCGATCACGCCACGCTGCTCGCCAACAACGCGCCGCGGCACGCCCAGACCCAGCATGCCGAGCGTATCGCCGACCCGATCAAGCACTTCAACCTGATTCGACAGCTCGGCCGCATCGGCATTTCCGCTGCGCAGGAAAATGTCGAGCGCTTCCTTGACGCGCAGCAGATCGTCCTTGATCGCCGCCGAGACGGTGCCGAGGAGATTCTTGTTGCGACCCGTCATCGAACCTTGCGCATGCTGCAGTTCGTTCGCGGTCGGCAGCAGCGTATCGAGGCGATAGGCCTTGCGGATTTCGGCGATGCGCACCCCGGTGCCTGTGGAATGCGCAACGTAGTAAAGGAGGTTCTTGGTCAGTTCGCGCGGCGGATTGGCAGCGAAGCCGATTTCGCCACGGTCGGCGAAACGGTGGATTTCACGATCGACGCGGCCGAACAGCAGCTTGACCGCGACGCTCGGCTCGAGAGTGCCGTCCTCAACCGCCTCGACGACACCGCTGGCGATCCACCACAGACGACGCGCCTCGGCCACGAATGAAATGGCGCGCAGTCGATCGAGTACATCGATCAATCGATGCAAATGCTCCTTCGCAGCGACATCGCGGAACCATTTCAGCAGCGCCGCCTGATAGGCCAGCCGCAGGCGAAGCGATTGCGAACGCAATTCGTTCGGCGCAAGCGGCTGCAGCGTGCCAGCCGCGGACGCAGGCAATGCGATATTGAGATCCGGTGCAAACAGCGCCGATTCGGTCAACAGGTTTTCGCCACGACATGCGCGCAAATCGTTGAGCAGAGGCAAAAGGACGATCGGGATGTCCTTGTGCCCGCTCTGCAGACGCTCGAGGTAGTCGGGCAACTGCACCAGACCTCGCATGAGGACGGAATAACCCTCGTCGCGCTGGCGCACCTTGTCGTCGACCAGGGCTTCCGCAAGCCGCTCCATGTTTTCCACAACCATGGCCGCACCGTACAGCTCGACCATGCGCAGCGTGCCCTGCACCTGATGCAGATGCGTCACGCAGGCGCGCATAAGCTCCAGCTGACCTGGCTCTTCGACATAAGCCTCGAGCGAATCGCGCGCCTGCGCGAGCGTCGCATCGAGTGCTTGCTTGACCCAGTTGAGGGCGGTGAATTCACCGTCGTCGTGCAACTTCATGCGACTACCCTCGACTCCGACGGCCGACCTGAACCACGTGACCGGCGCAGCGCGCCGTTGCCACGGACGGGTTAATGGATTGCGAACACGATTTCATTGCGCGTCGATTCATCCGGGAAGCTTGAAGTCGGCGACCGAGCGGCGCAGGTCCGACGCCAGCTGGGCCAGGTTGCCGATCGATTCCGCCGTCTGGCTCGCACCGACCGAGGTCTGCGAGGTAATTTCCTGAATCACGTTCATCGTCGCCGAAATATTCGTCGCCGCGGCAGACTGCTGACGCGCCGATGTCGAGATGCCCTGAATCAGGCCGGCAAGATTGTTCGAAACCGTTTCGATCTCGCCCAGCGCATGACCCGCGTCTTCGGCGAGGCGCGCGCCGGACACCACTTCCGAGGTCGTCTGTTCCATCGAGCTGACCGCCTCGTTGGTATCGGACTGAATCGTCTGCACCAGGGTTTCGATTCGCTTGGTCGCGCCGGAAGCGCGCTCGGCGAGTCGCTGCACTTCATCCGCGACGACCGCAAAACCACGGCCCGCTTCACCGGCGGATGCGGCCTGGATCGCGGCGTTCAACGCGAGAATGTTGGTCTGCTCAGCGAGATCGTTGATCAATTCGACGATCGAGCCGATTTCCTGCGACGACTCGCCGAGGCGCTTGATTCGTTTCGAGGTTTCCTGGATCTGGTCGCGGATCGAGTCCATGCCCTGAATCGTCTGCCGCACGACCTGCGCACCGTTTGCCGCGATTTGCACTGAGCGCTGCGCCACCTCGGCGCTGTCGATCGAGTTCTTCGACACGTTGTCGATCGACGACGCCATGTCCTTGATCGCTGCCGACGCCGACGTGATCTGGCGCGCTTGATGTTGCGCGGCTTCGGCCAGGTGCATCGCGGTGCCCTGCGTTTCCTGCGCAGCGGCAGACACCTGCACGGCCGTTTCGTTGATCGTGGTCACCAGACTGCGCAATGCTTCGACCGCGAAGTTGACGGAGTCGGCGATAGCGCCTGTGATGTCTTCGGTGACCGTCGCCTTGACGGTCAGGTCGCCTTCCGCCAACGATCCCATCTCGTCCAGCAAGCGCAGAATCGCGTCCTGGTTTCGCTGATTGAGTGCCGTCGTCTGCTGATAGCGGCGCTGCTGGTCGCGGAACAGGTTGAAGCCGAGGAAAAGCAGCAGCAAGGTGGCAAGAGCCGCGGCCACTACGCCCACCCATGGGCTCACGAACTTGCGCGCGCTGCTGTTGGGCAGGGCATCGATGCGCGACGCCACCGCACCGGCACGCGTCAATACACCGAGACTGTCGGTAAAGCTCGCGTCAGCGGAATCTTTCACTTCCTGCAGGATCGTCGCGGCGTCGAGAATGTTCTTTACCGGCTCGCCAACGGCGGTCCATTGGGTCGCGACATCGGTGACGATCTGCTTCGCATTGGCGTTGTCGAGTGGCTTGATGTTGAGTTCCGCAGCACCGTTCATCAATCCCATCACGACGGTTTGATAGAGCCGTGAGTCGCGGTCGAGGCCGGCTGCCGAAGACTGCGTGTCGGCGCCGCCGGCGAGAATCTTGGTCACGCGACCGCCCATGCGATCGGCAAGCTGCATCTGACGCGAAGCGATGTACACCTGCGAGGCACTGGCGTTCTTGTCGGTCAGAATGTTCACGACCTCGCTCATTCGCGAATTGAGACCTGAAAGCTTGTCGGTGAAGTCCTTCGCGCTCGTGGTCGCGTTGAGGACGACATCCTTGCTGTCGAGGATCTTCTTCGCATCGCCTTGCAACTGGGTCCATGCCTTCGTCAGTGCGTCGAGTTCGTTGGGAAGCTCGCCTTTGAAGGAGTGCATGCCGGTCTTGTCACCGTTGTTCAGTGCCTGCACGTAGGTGTCGATGTTGCTGCGCGTACTTTCGAGTTCCTGGAACGCGAGCTCATTGCCACCCACCGCTTCCGAGGCGTACTTGGCAAGCTGCTGCGACAGCACCTGAATCTGCGTCGTGTATGAAATCGCTTTGCGGTCATCGCGGTTGTTGAGGTACAGAAACACGAAATTGACGATCGCGATGACGAACAGAATACCGAGCAACGCGAAAAGGACCGTGTTTGCACGCCCGCCGCCGCGACCTGCTGCACCCCCAGTAGTACTCACGCTTCACCCCCTCTTGAACATGCCGACCGCTGCCGGCCCGTGACCATCCGCGAAGAAATTCTCATGCGGCGGCCTGCTGGAATTCCGGGCTACGCGCCAATGCGGCCACACTGAACAGGCCCCATAGCACTTCGCCCAATTGAACGTTTTCGCCGACAAAGCGACCGTAGTGCTCGTCGGCCTCACCCACCGCCTCGTCCAGCTGCTCCTTGGAGAAACTGCGCTGACCGAGCACCTCGTCAATCAGCAGCCCGATGCTGCCAGCTGGCTGGCGCACCATGAGCACGCGTGTGGTTTCACTCGTGACGGTGCGACCGCCACCGATGAAATCACGCAGGTCGATGACCGGAATCAGGCTGCCGCGCACATTGGCGATGCCGAGCAGCCAGCTGCGCGAACCTGGCACGATGGTCAGCGTGGGAAGGCTGAGGATTTCGTTGACTTCAGCAATGCTGCTTACGAAATAGCGATCACCGATGCGGAAACCGATGCCGCGCCACAATCCAGGCGCTTCGATCTGCTCCGGCGCACCTGCCGCATGCGACAGGCTGCGGCGCTCGTATTCGGCGAGCGCCTCGAAGGGCGTGGCGGAAAAGTCGGTGGTGGCCATGTCGATCAGAGCCCGCTTTGCTTGCGCGCGCGCGCACGTCGCGCTGAACGCGCAGCGCATGCGGAGCCGCATCGGCGTGCAGCAGCACGGCGCAGCGATTCCTCAATGAAGCATGTGACTGCCATCTCTTCCCCTGTCGAACGAATGGCACTACCCGGTTTCACTTCCAGTCCACGTGACGGCGGATCGCGCCGAGCAGCTCCTCACGCGTGAACGGCTTGGTCAGATATTGTTCGGATCCGACAATCCGTCCACGCGCCTTGTCGAACAGACCATCCTTCGACGACAGCATGATCACCGGAGTGGCTTTGAACATCTGATTGTTCTTGATGAGCGCGCAGGTCTGATAGCCATCCAGCCGCGGCATCATTATGTCGACGAAAATGATCTGCGGATGCTGATCGGAAATCTTCGACAGCGCCTCGAACCCGTCGGTGGCAGTGACCACTTCGCAGCCTTCCTTGCGCAGCAAGGTCTCGGCTGTGCGCCGAATGGTCTTCGAATCGTCGATGACCATGACCTTGATGCCGTTCAGGCCACCTTCTTTGGTGTTGTCCACCTAATCCCCCTACCACGTACTCGGTGCCGGTCGCCCGGCGCACAGTTCATTTCGTGCCGCGTCTACATGCAAACGGCATGCCGGACCCGACGGCCATCGACAAAGCCAGATCGCCCTTGCGCGATCGAACCCTCTTATCCGACATAGCTAGCGAATCTGTCAAGTTGTTGTTGTAAGTCCGCGAATACTTGAGAGAACGGGCTTTCGAACCGGGCTGGTTCCAAGCGCCCGGAGTGTAGTATGCGCGTGCCTGCGCGGTTGCGACGCGCGTCGCGCTTGGATTCGAGCCGCGTGGCCCCGAATTTCCTCGCTGCAGACCACGCCGCCCTCGACGTGGCATGGTTCGCAACCGCCGATATGCGTCACATTTATCCTTTGCCCCACTCCTGCCAGCAGATCACTGCATGCCCCGAACCCTTGCCATGCTGATGGACCCGATCGCCACGATCCGGCCGAAGAAAGACACCACCTTGGCCATGTTGCTCGAAGCGCAACGCCGCGGGTACGTCCTGTTCTACGCAACCCAGGGCGATCTTGCCGTGCGCGACGGCCGCGCCTGGGCGCGCCTTGCGCCCCTGACCGTTCGCGACGATCCCCACGACTGGTTCACCTTGGGCGCCGCCGAATGGCGTGAACTGGCCGGCATCGACTATGCGTTCGCGCGCAAGGATCCGCCGGTCGACGCCCAGTTCATCTACGACACGATGGTGCTGGAGCTCGCGCAGCGCGCCGGCGTTACCGTCGTCAACGACCCCCGCGGTCTGCGCGATGCGAACGAGAAGCTGTTTGCGCTGCAATTTCCGCAATGCTGCGCACCCACCGTCGTCGCGCGTGATGCGACGGAACTCAGGCGATTTGTCGCAGAACATGGCGAAGTCGTGCTGAAGCCGCTGGATGGGATGGGCGGCCGCAGCATCTTCCGCTCACGCCATGGCGACCCGAATCTCAACGTTATCCTCGAAACCCTGACCGGCAACGGACAGGGCTTCGCCATCGCACAAAAGTTCATCCCCGAGATCAGCGCCGGCGACAAGCGCATCCTCATGATCGACGGCGAGCCCGTGCCGTATGCGCTTGCACGCATCCCGCAAGGCGACGACTTCCGCGGCAATCTTGCGGCCGGCGGCAAGGGGGTCGGCTTGGCGCTGTCCGAGCGCGACCGCTGGATCGCAGCTCAGGTTGGCCCTGAACTCGTGCGGCGTGGCATGCGCTTCGTCGGGCTCGACGTGATCGGCGACTGGCTCACCGAAATCAACGTGACCTCGCCCACCTGCGTGCGCGAACTCGACGCGGCGTTCGGCCTCAACATCGCCGGCTTGTTGTTCGATCGGCTCGAAGCCTCAGCGGCGGCGTGATGGCGGATCCGACCACCGGCAGCGCCGACCGGCTCGGCGTTACCCTGCTCTTCTCGATCGTCGCGCACGCAGTGCTGGCGCTCGGCATCACGTTCGAGTTCGAGAAGGCGCCGCCGCGCCTGCCTTCGCTTGACGTGATCCTCGTACAGTCCGCGAACAGCGAAAAACCCGAACACGCCGATTTCATCGCGCAGGCCAACAACAGTGGCGGCGGAGAATCGGAGAAGGCGCATCGTCCCGCGCAACCGCTGTCGAGCCCGCTGCCCAAGGCACTTCCGGGTATTGCGCCGATACCGCTCGAGGACGGCGCGCCGCGACCGACCCCGCCGACCGCGACCGACGTGCTGACCCAGCGCCGCTCCACCCACAGCGTTGTGACCGAGCGCCAGACGCCCGACGTTGACGAGCCCACCACGAACGAGCGCGACACCGAACAGCGCAAGATGGAGATGGCCAAGCTTGCGCAGGAGATCGAACGCGAAACCGAGCAGTATGCGAAGCGACCCAAGCGCAAGTACATCTCGGCAAACACCAAGGAATACGAATTCGCCGCCTACATGCGCGCCTGGGTCGCGCGCATCGAGCGCATCGGCAACCTGAACTATCCCGACGAGGCGCGCCGCCAGCAACTGCACGGCCAGCTCGTGCTGACCGTCGGTCTCGATCGCCAGGGCAAGATCAAGAGCATCGACGTGATCCAGTCGAGTGGCCACAAGATCCTCGACGATGCAGCGATTCGCATTACCCGCCTCGCCGAGCCTTTCCCGGCGCTGCCGGAAACCAGCGAAAAGGTCGACGAGCTGTACATCAGCCGGACCTGGCAATTCCTGCCCGGCGACATCTTGCGCAACCGCTGAGCGCCGGAAACTGGAGCGCAAAAGCGGCGTCCATCCATGTCCGATTCACGATTCGCGATGGCCGCCGCGTACAATGCCCACATGCCCGAGTCGACACCGCTGAGCAACCAACTGCTGATCGCTATGCCTGCGCTGCGCGATCCGAACTTCGCGCGCGGCGTCGCGTTCCTCTGCCAGCACGGCGAGGATGGCGCGATGGGGTTGATGATCAATCGGCTGTCCGAATACCGCCTCGGCGACGTACTCGCGCAGATGAACCTGGCATCGGAACTTCCCCATGTCGTCGATGCGCCCGTCCTGATAGGCGGACCGGTACAGCCGGAACGCGGCTTCGTGCTGCATTCGCCAGCCGGTGACTGGGAATCCTCGTTTCGCATTTCCGACCAGATAAGCGTCACTACCTCACGCGACATCCTCATCGCGATCGCCGCCGGCAACGGACCCAACCACGCGGTGGTTGCATTGGGTTACTCCGGCTGGAGCCCGGGCCAACTCGAACAGGAACTGTGCGACAACCACTGGCTGACCGCGCCGGCCGCCGAACGCGTGCTGTTTGAAACGCCGCTGGAAGACCGCTGGGAAGCTGCCGCTGCGCTGGTCGGGGTGAACATGATCCAGCTTGCCAGCTATGCCGGCCACGCCTGATCCCGCACCCCGCGATTTCAATCCGGGCAGCGCCCTCGCCTTCGATTTCGGTACGCGCCTGATCGGCATTGCAATTGGCCACCGTATCAGTGCGAGCGCACGCGCATTGACCACAATGGCGAATGGCGACTGGGCAAAACTCGATGCGCTGATGGCTGAGTGGCGCCCCGAACACCTCGTCGTCGGCTTGCCCCTCGCACTGGATGGCGCCGAGCAGCCGATGAGCCGCGCAGCGCGCGAATTCTCCGTCGCCCTGACGCGGCGCTACGCGCGCGCGGTGCATCTGGTCGACGAGCGCTACACCTCGGGCGAAGCCGCGCGTCGTTTCGCTGCGCTGCGCGCGAATGGCTCTGCCAAACGCAAGGACGCCGCCGCAATCGATGCGCTCGCAGCACAGATCATTCTCGAATCCTGGCTTGCGCAAGCATCGTGAAACCTCTTCGAATTCCTCCGGAAGCCGCTCCATGACCGATCCACAAATCGACAGCCAAGGCCGTTTGCGCCATCTGCTAACGCTCGACGGTCTCGGACGCGCACGCATTCAAGCCCTGCTCGATCGCGCCGCAGAACTGCGCGCGGAGTTCCGCGGCGGTGCTTCATCGCTCGGATTGCTGGAGGGCAGCACCGTCGTCAATCTCTTCTTCGAAGCCTCGACACGCACGCGCACCAGCTTCGAGCTTGCCGCAAGTCGACTCGGCGCGATCGTCATCAATTTCGACATCGCCAGTTCGTCGACGAGCAAAGGCGAGAGCCTCGAAGACACGCTGGCGACGCTGGAGGCGATGGACAGTAACGCATTCGTCGTGCGCCACAAGGAGAACGGCACGCCCGCTCGACTTGCGGCACACGCGCGTCGCGCCTGCGTGTTGAATGCGGGCGATGGCAACCATGCGCATCCGACCCAGGGTCTCCTCGATCTGCTCACGATCCGCGACCACAAAGGCCACATCGACGGACTCAAGATCGCGATCTGCGGCGACATCCGTCATTCGCGCGTCGCACGATCGGATGTGCACGGTCTCGCTGCACTCGGCGCGGCCGAGATCCGCCTTTGCGGGCCAGCCGCGTTGCTGCCGGCCCCGGACGAATT
>JBDSBK010000059.1:0-2982 GCA_039921645.1 Dokdonella sp. | reverse complement strand
GAACTCGAAGGGGTCGGTCGCGGCGCATACACGGGATCGTTCGGCTATCTCAATCGCGACGGCGATCTCGATCTGAATATCCTGATCCGCACGCTGACATTGCACGACGACTGTGCCCGTTTCCGGGCCGGCGCCGGTATCGTTGCAGACTCGGACGCGCTGCGCGAACTCGACGAGACGCGCGCGAAGGCGCGCGGGATGCTGCGCGCCCTCGGCCAATGAACGCTGCGCGTCGGCCCCGAGCAGCGACGCGGGGCGTGGGTGCGCGCGTAGGCGGCGTTCGTCTTCAAGCCGGCGCGGAATACGGTTACCCTCACCGGATCATGCACAACCGTTTTCCACTATCGAATCCCGTGGCCGCCCAAGGTGGAACCACGCTGCGCGGCCTCGCCGTACTTGTGCTGCTTGCGCTCATCGGCGGCGCCGTCGTCGCTTGGTTCGACTACCAGCGATTCGCCGACGCGCCGTTGCCGGTCACGAGCGCAGACGCGACCATCGATGTCGCGCGTGGTGCCAGTTATCCGCTGATCGTCGCTGAACTGCGTCGCGCTGGCCTGGCCGGCCGCGGAATGCGTGATGGTTTGTACTGGCGCGCGCTCGGCCGCGAACTCGGCGTCGCGGGGCGTCTGCATGCAGGCGAATATGCGTTGCCGCAGGGACTTACGCCGCGCGAGCTGTTGCGCAAGATGGCGGCAGGTGACGTCGTGCAACATCGCTTCACGATCGTCGACGGCTGGACCTTTCGCCAATTGCGCCTGGCCCTGGCTACCGAGACCGGTCTCGCGCAAACGCTCCCCGGCACGTCCGACGAGGACATCGCCAAGCGGGCCGGCATCGACGACGGAAAAGCCGAAGGCTGGTTCCTGCCGGAAACCTATTCTTTCGTGAAAGGCGAATCGGATTTCGACGTACTCAAACGTGCGCACGCGTCGATGCAGAAGACACTCGACAAACTGTGGGCTGCGCGAGCGGGCGACACCAATCTCGACACGCCGTATCAGGCGCTGATCCTTGCCTCGATCGTCGAAAAGGAAACCGCGCAGCCGAGCGAGCGCCCATTGATTGCCGGCGTGTTTGCGCGGCGCCTCAAGTTCCATATGCGCCTGCAGACCGATCCGACCGTGATCTACGGAATGGGCGAGTCGTACGCCGGAAATATTCGTCGCAGCGATCTGGAAGCCGATACGCCCTACAACACCTACACGCGGGAGGGCCTGCCGCCGACACCGATCGCATTGCCAGGCGCGGTCGCGATCGAGGCGGCACTGCATCCGACGTCGGGCGATGCGTTGTATTTCGTTGCGCGCGGCGATGGCAGCCACGAGTTTTCGCCGACCCTGGATGCGCACAATCGCGCCGTCCAGAAATTCCAGTTGCATCGCAATCCATGAGTGCACGATCGTGAGTGGACGGCTGATTACGCTCGAGGGCGGGGAAGGCGCCGGCAAGAGCACCGTGCTCGAAGCCTTGCGCGAACGCCTGGTGCGGCGAGGAGTCGATGTCGTCGTTACGCGCGAGCCGGGCGGCACTGCGCTTGGCGAAGCCGTGCGCAGCGTCGTGCTCGACCCCGCGCGACGCGGCATGTGCGCGGAAAGCGAATTGCTGCTGATGTTTGCTGCGCGTGCGCAGCTCGTGCGCGAGCGGATACTCCCGGCACTCGCGGAGGGTCGCTGGGTGCTGTCGGACCGGTTCACCGACGCAAGCTTTGCCTATCAAGGCGGCGGTCGCGGCCAGCCGTCGTCGCGTATTGCCGATCTCGAACAATGGGCCGCGGTCATAAAGCCCGACCTCACTCTTTTGCTCGATTTGCCTGTCGCGCAAGGCCTTGCGCGCGCCGGCGCGCGCGGCGTGGCCGACCGCATCGAACTCGAAAGCGGGGATTTCTTCGAACGCGTGCGTGCGGCTTACCGCGAGCGTGCAATCGCCGAATCGTCGCGCTTTCGCATCATCGACGCGAGCGCGTCGATCGAGTTGGTGCGCGATGCGGCGTGCGCTACGCTCGACGCTTATCTCGCCGCGACGGGGATCGGCACGTGACCTTGCAACCCTGGCTCGCCGATGCATGGCGCGTGCTCGCCGGGGCACTGGCGGACCAGCGCCTGCATCATGGACTGCTGCTCGCGGCACCTGCGGGTTACGGGAAGCGCGCGCTCGCCGATGCGTTCGCACGTGCGGCGCTGTGCACGCAACGGCGTCCCGATGGTCATGCCTGCGGCAGCTGTCGAAGTTGCCAGCTTGTCGCCGCGGGTTCGCATCCGGATCTGGTACGGATCACGTTCGAACTTCGCGACGATGGCAAGCCGCGCACCGAGATCGCAGTCGATCAGATGCGCAAGCTTTCGCAGCGACTTGCCTTGTCCAGCCAGTTCGGCGGTCTGCAGATCGCAATGATCGATCCGGCCGACCGCATGAACGTAAGCGCGGCGAATGCGTTGCTGAAGACGCTGGAGGAGCCAGCGACATCGACGATCATCGTGTTGATCGCGGACGATCCGGCGCGCCTGCCGGCCACCATTCGCAGCCGTTGTCAGCGCATCGCGATCGGCATGCCGTCCCGCGACGAGGCCCTCGCATGGCTGCGTGCGCAGCGCGTCGATGCGTCGAGTGCAGCGAGCGCGCTGGACGCCAGTCTCGGCAATCCGGGCCTCGCGCTGGACTGGAGCGGCGATGACGCGTTGGCCATCCGCCAGGGGTGCGCAGACGATCTGCTCGCACTGACAAGCGGGCGACGGGTTGCCTCCGAGGTCGCCGATCGGTGGTTCGCGGACCGGCCTGAACAGCGCCTCTGGTTCGCCGCTGCACTGGTGCGCGACGAGACGCGCAGCCTCGCCAGGGGTGAGGCCGGTACGCTCGGCTTGACCGCGCAGGAGGAAATCCCGAAGCTAGCGGCATGGTTCGGTCGTGCCAATCGCGCGCGCGGACTGCTCGCAACGGCGTTGCGCATCGATCTGGTCCTGCTGGACCTGCTCCTTGCATGGCCCG
>JBDSBK010000058.1:0-3500 GCA_039921645.1 Dokdonella sp. | reverse complement strand
CATCGCCGTGACGACGTTGTCGAAGTTCAACAACGGCTCGCCCATGCCCATCATCACGACATTGGTGAGCTTGCGCTGATGATGTGGCACGTTCCCCAGATGCTTGGCTGCAACCCAGACCTGACCAGTGATTTCCGCCGCTGAAAGATTGCGGTTGAACCCCTGGGTACCCGTCGAGCAGAACGTGCATGCGAGACCGCAACCAATCTGCGAAGACACGCACAAGGTTCCGCGCGAGGTTTCCGGAATGAACACCGCCTCGATCGCGTTGCGGCCATCCATGCCGAGCAGCCATTTGTGCGTACCATCGACCGCTTGTTTTTCCAGCAGGGTGTTCGGCGGCACTATTTCGACCGCGTCGATCAGCTTGTCGCGCAAGGCCTTGCCGACATCGGTCATCTGCGCGAAATCGGTGACGTGGCGGTGATAAACCCACTTCATCACCTGATCGGCCCGATACGGCTTTTCGCCGAGTTGAGCGAACAAGTCGCGCAAACCCTTGCGATCGTAGTCGAGCAGATTGGCCTTGGCCGTCGTCACCTTCTCGCGCGCCACGGATGGCGCGCTCGCCGATTCGCCGTGGCGCGTCGGCGGAGTCGAGTCCGGACATGCGCCGGACTCGGCGGGCAAATGTTGGACAGGATGTTCAATCATTTGCATAAGTCACTATCAACGCGGGCAGATTTCGGTATCTGCGAAAAAGTACGCGATTTCCACTTTTGCAGTATCGACCGCATCCGAGCCGTGCACCGCATTCGCGTCGATCGATGTCGCGAAATCTGCACGAATGGTCCCGGGCGCAGCCTCCTTCGGATTCGTGGCGCCCATCAGATCACGATGCTTGAGCACGGCGTTGTCGCCGACCAACGCCTGGATCATGACCGGGCCGGAAATCATGAATTCGACCAGCGCGTTGAAGAATGGACGCTCGCGATGGACCGCATAGAAGCCTTCGGCTTCCTTGCGCGACAGGTGCTTCATCTTCGACGCGATGACCTTGAGCCCTGCCTTCTCGAAGCGGGTGTAGATCTCACCGATGACGTTCTTTGCGACCGCGTCGGGTTTGATGATGGAAAGAGTGCGCTCCAGCGCCATGCCGGGATCTCCGTAGGGTAAGGTTTCAGGGGGAACGGCCTAGGTGACCGTTATAGCGCTAAATCCACGCCAATCCGCGGGCTTAGCTCACATTATCGCTTAGGATTCTAGCTAATTTTCGCCAAAGTTGACACTGCGGCGACCTGCAGGTTTGACCAGGGATTGGGCCTCACCTATGATTCAAACGATCGTTTGATTCATGAATGGCCCATCGTGCGCCCCCAGCAGCCCAATTTTTCGACCAAAGAACGCATCCTCGGCGTCGCAGAAACGCTGTTCGCGCGGCATGGATTCGCGGGCGCTTCATTGCGACAGGTCACCGCAGCGGCGAACGTCAATCTTGCTGCCGTAAACTACCACTTCGGGTCGAAGGAAAGCCTGATTGAAGAGGTGTTCCGGCGTCGCCTCGACGAACTCAATCGCCATCGACTTTCTGCATTGGCCGCGATCGAAGCGAACCCTTCGCGCACGCTCGAAGAGGTGCTCGACGCCTTCATCCGTCCAGCGCTGGAGCAATCCATGGACAGCACCGGTGGCACCGCGTTCGTGCGTGTGCTTGCGCGCGCCTATGCCGAACATGACGAACGCCTGCGCAAATTCCTGTCCGACAACTACGGCCATGTATTGCGCGAATTTGCCGGTGCGTTTTCGAAGCTTCTGCCGCAGCTCAGCAAGGATGAACTGTACTGGCGGCTGGACATCGTCGCCGGCGCACTCACTTACGCAATGGCTGATTTCGGCATGATCAAACGCAAGAACAACGTCAGTGAGCAAAGCCATCGCGAACAGAGCGCCCAGCATCTGGTGCGCTTCGCGGCGGCCGGCCTACGCGCGGAATAGCTAATCGCAACGCTTTCAATCGGCGGCCGTCGCGGCCGCACACATCAAAGTTTGTCCTGAGAGGTTTTGCATGAATAACGTTCCTCTTCGTATCCGCAAGGCGGCGGTTCTTGGCGCAGGTGTCATGGGCGCTCAGATCGCTGCCCATCTTGCCAATGCCGATGTCGAAACCCTGCTGTTCGACCTGCCGGCCAAGGACGGTGACAAGAACGGCATCGCGAACAAGGCCATCGCGAACCTGAGCAAGCTTTCGCCCGCGCCGCTGGCGGAGAAATCGAAGGTCACCGCAATCACCGCAGCGAACTACGACGACAATCTTGAAGCCCTGAAAGGCTGCGACCTCATCATCGAAGCGATTGCCGAACGCCTCGACTGGAAACTCGACCTTTACAAGAGAATTACGCCCTATCTATCTGATTCAGTTGTAGTTGCCAGCAATACTTCTGGGCTTTCAATCAACGCGCTCGCGGAAGCGTTGCCGGCCAACCTGCGCCCGCGTTTCAGCGGCATCCATTTCTTCAATCCGCCCCGCTACATGCATCTGGTCGAGCTGATCCCGGACAAGGAAACCGATCGGGATGTGCTGGCTGGGCTCGAGGCGTTCCTGACGACGACGCTTGGCAAGGGCGTCGTCTACGCGAAGGACACGCCGAACTTCATCGGCAACCGCATCGGCGTGTTTTCGATCCTCGCAACGATGCACCACACCGCAGCGTTCGATCTCGGTTTCGATCTGGTCGATGCGCTGACCGGCCCGGCGATCGGGCGCCCGAAGAGCGCAACCTATCGCACTGCGGACGTGGTTGGCCTCGACACCATGGCGCACGTGATCAACACGATGGCCGACACCCTGCCGAACGATCCCTGGCATGCGCACTTCCAGGCGCCGGCATGGTTGTCCACATTGATCGGGAAAGGTGCCTTGGGTCAAAAGACGGGCGCCGGCATCTATACCAAGCGCGGCAAGGACATCGTCGTGCTGGACCTCCAAAAGCAGGACTACGTGCCGTCTGCAGCCAAGGCTTCCGATGAAGTCGCTGCCATCCTCGACATCAGGAATCCATCCGAAAAATTCGGCAAGCTGCGCGCGTCGAGCGACCCGCAGGCGCAGTTCCTGTGGGCGGTGTTCCGTGACCTGTTCCACTACGCGGCATTCCACCTGGCGGATATTGCCGAAACTGCGCGAGACGTCGATTTCGCGATCCGCTGGGGCTACGGCTGGAAACTCGGCCCGTTCGAGACTTGGCAGTCGGCAGGCTGGTCTGATGTGGCGAAATGGATTACCGAGGACATTGCTGCCGGGAAGGCAATGAGCACGGCTCCCCTGCCCGCATGGGTTGGCCGCGTCGATGGCGTACATCATGCGGCGGGTTCTTACTCGCCGCGTTCCGGCAAGGACGAGCCGCGCTCCACCCATCCTGTCTATCAGCGCCAGCTCTTCCCGGATGCACTGATCGGCGAGACGTTCGACACGGGCACGACGCTGTGGGAGAACGACGGCGTGCGCCTGTGGTCGCTCGGCGGCGACGGCGTCGGCATTTTATCGTTCAAGACCAAGATGAATA
>JBDSBK010000057.1:0-7128 GCA_039921645.1 Dokdonella sp. | reverse complement strand
TCCAGATTCCTCCCGAGGCACTGCGCGCCCTGCTGATCGCCGAGGCGGAGCTTGGCGAGCGCATCATGCGCGCGCTGATCCTGCGCCGCGTCGGCTTGATCGAGAATGCCGGCAGCGGCCCCGTATTGATCGGCGCAAACAATTCCGGCGACATGCTTCGACTGCGCAATTTCCTGTCGCGCAACGGCCTGCCGCATCACGCGCTCGATCCGGATCAGCCGGAATCGCGCTGCCTCATCGCACGGCATGCGCGGTCCACGCAGGATCTGCCCCTGGTGGTCTGCCCGGATGGCACCGTGCTGAAGAATCCGACGACCGGCGACCTCGCCCGCCAACTCGGCTTGGTCGGCGCGCCGCGACGGCAGTCCATCTACGACGTCGCCGTTGTCGGCAGCGGCCCCGCTGGCCTCGCGACCGCGGTCTATGCGGCATCGGAGGGTCTATCCGTCGCCGTGCTGGATGCGCGCTCGTTTGGCGGTCAGGCCGGTGCGAGCGCACGCATCGAGAACTACTTCGGATTTCCAACCGGCATCACGGGTCAGGCGCTGACCGCACGCGCGTACGTGCAAGCGCAGAAGTTCGGCGCGGAAATGATGATCCCGTCCGAGGTGAAGGCGCTCGACTGCAGCCGTGCGGACGGAACATTCGGGCTCGAGCTCGATGCCGGCGAGCGCGTGCGTGCCCGCGCCATCGTCGTTGCGAGCGGCGCGCGCTATCGCAGGCCTGATATCGCCGATCTTGCGACCTATGAAGGACGAGGCGTGTGGTACTGGGCGTCGCCGATAGAGGCAAAGCTGTGCGCCGGACAGGACGTGATCCTCGTCGGCGGCGGCAATTCGGCGGGCCAGGCGGCCGTATTCCTTTCGGCACACGTGCGCCATGTGCGCATGATGGTGCGCAGCGACGGTCTCGCGGCGAGCATGTCGCGTTATCTCATCGATCGCATCGCTGCGGCGCCAAACATCAGCTTGATGACGCACACCGCGATCACGGCGCTCGAAGGCAGTGCCGACGAGGGTCTGCGACGCGTGCATTGGCGCGATCATGCGAACGGAAAGGATGCTCAAGCCGACATCGGCAACGTGTTCCTGTTTGTCGGCGCCGATCCGGCGACGGGCTGGCTCGACGGCTGCGGTGTCGCCGTGGACAAGAGCGGATTCGTCGTCACCGGCAAATCGATCGACGGAAGCGCGCTCGTTTCGCCGCTCGAATCGACCGTGCACGGCGTATTCGCCGTCGGCGACGTGCGATGCGGCTCGGTCAAGCGCGTGGGCGCTGCGATCGGCGAAGGCGCGCAGGTCGTGCAGGCCTTGCATGCCTATCTCGCCGAAATCGAAACAACGTCAACCTGAAAATCGAAGGAGAACGAAGATGACCGAAGATTGCACGCATCTGGACAGCATTCGCACCGTCACCCCGAGCGCCCTGGGCTGCGAGGAATGCCTGAAGACGGGTGATGTCTGGTTGCACCTGCGCCTGTGCCGAACCTGCGGCCATGTCGGCTGCTGCGACGATTCACCCAACCGCCACGCGACGAAGCATTTCCATGCAACCCGGCACCCGATCATCGAAGGCTACGATCCGCCGGAGGGTTGGGGCTGGTGTTATGTCGACGAGGTCATGTTCGATCTCTCCGATCGTCGCACACCACAACGTGGACCCATCCCGCGCTACTACTGAATGCGGCGAATCCGGGCTGGCTGGCCTCCAGATCGATCATTGTGTGAAGCCCTTCACACTCCGACCCGGCAATCGACCGCAGACGACGGGAAACCAAACCACCAAGATGTCTCCCGACACGCAGGCCGACGCGTTCTCCGGATTGACCCGGGAAACGCAAGGCCCGAGCGATCGAATCTTTTCCTGGAGACCTGCAATGTCCGTAAAGAATGCCGCAACCGACCTCATGGCCGCCATCAGTGTGCTGGAGCGCGCGCGCGACGCGTCCACGATGTTGCGACCGTTGACCGCGCCGATGTCGGACCACGAACTGGTGCAGCGTGCCGACATGATCGCCAAGGTCATCCGTGCGCGCAGCAAGCTGCAGCAGCTGCGTAACCGCGCAGAAGCGCTCGAGGACGCGCTCGACCGCTTCAAGGCGCGGCGCGAAGCGCTGCGCGCCTGATTCCACGCAATAGATCGACGCAATTCGCCCAGCCAGCGATCCGCATGCCGGCTGCGAAGTTCCAGACGGAAAAAAGCGAAGATGCCGTCGTTCGAGATCGTCTGCCGATCGCAGAAACGTGCCTCGCTGTATCCTGAGTCCCTTTCCGCATGCGGTTCGAAATCTCGCGATGACGAAGGGAATGACGAGCGGATGGACGAGCGGCGCCTTGGCTGCGCTGATGATCATGACGAAGGCGACCAGCGCGTTCGCCGCCGCGGTCGAACCCGCGGACCTCGTCTTTCGCGGTCGTGCGATTCTCACGCTCGACGCAGCAACGCCGCGCACTGAAGCAGTCGCCGTTCGCGCGGGTCGCATCGTGTTCGTTGGCAGCGCGCGCGGCGTGAAAGCATTTGTCGGCGATCGCACGCATGTGATCGAGCTTGGCAAACGCATGTTGATGCCGGCGTTCCACGACAGCCACATGCATCCCATGTCGGGTGGCATGCGCCTGCTGCGCTGCTCCCTCGATGGGATCGCGACAGCGCAAGGCGTCGTCGACGCGCTCGGCGCCTGCGCACACCGATGGCCGTCGTCGCCGTGGCTGATCGTCACCGGACTTTCCGAAACACTGGCGCACTCGGCCTCGCTGGACCGCCATGCCCTCGATCTGATCGTGCCCGAGCGACCGCTCGCGATCGGCATCGGCCCGGGGTTTTCCCTGCGCGTCAACTCGCGGGCGCTCGCGCTTGCCGGACTCGAAGGCACCGGAACCGCCACGGCACCCGGCGAAGTCGAACGCGACCAGGCCACCGGCGGAGCGACAGGCCATGTTTCGGGTGACGCGATGCAGGCGGTTCGAAAGCTTTGGCCGCGCCCGACATCGGGCGAATACCGTCAGGCGCTGCATGAAGCGAGCGCGATGGCCAACCGTTTCGGCATCGTTTCGATACTCGATGCGAGTGCAGACAAGACATTGCTGGATGCCTACCGCGCGGCCGACGGCGCCGGCGAGTTGAGCCTGCGCGTCGTCGCAGCCCAGCGCGTCGAACCGGCAGCGGGAGTCGCGCAAATCGCCGCGATGCGCGATGCACGCGATGCAATCCACAGCAAACGACTGCGCGCGGACGCGGCAAAGATCTTCGTTGATGGGGAGATCGAGTTGCACACGGCCGCGTTGCTCGAGCCCTACGCCGATGCGCTCGACCAGCATGGAACGATGCAGCTCGACAGCACCCTGCTCGACGAACTTGTCAGCCGCCTGGATCGCGAGGGCTTCGACGTGCACATGCACGTCATGGGCGACCGCGCCGTGCGCGAAGGTCTCGACGCCATCGCGGCAGCGATCGGCGCCAATGGCCTGCGTGATCGTCGCCACGAACTTGCGCACGATCAGCTTGTCGATCCTGGCGACCTGCCGCGCTTCGCCGCGCTCGGCGTGATTGCGAACGTGCAGCCTGCCTGGGCCTGGAACGATCCCGTCAACCAGGACGCGGAGCGCAAGCTCGGACCCAAGCGCGCACCTTTACTGGTTCCGATCCGCAGCCTGCTCGATGCGAAGGCGCGCGTGGTTGCAAGCAGCGATTGGCCGGCGCCATCGATGAATCCGCTCGAAGGGATCCAGATCGCGATCACCCATCGACCGCTCGATGGCAGCTCTGCCAGCTGGCATCCCGAGCAGCGCGCAAGCTTGATGCAAATGCTGCGAGCCTATTGCGTGGATGCCGCATGGGCGTTGCGACTGGAGCCCGAGAGTGGATCGATAAGCGTGGGGAAATCCGCCGATTTGATCGTGCTCGAACGCGACCTGCGCAAAGTCGATCCGATGGCCTTGCACGACGTGAAAGTCCTGCTCACATTGCTTGAAGGGATTGCGGTCTATCGCGATCCCGTGCTGGATCAGGCCAGGCCCTGAGTCGACGTGATCAAGACCGCTGTCCGCGGTCTTGTCATCGTCGATCGTTCGCGCCTGCTGCGCCGGAGAACTCCCCCGTGGAGTGGACGATCCAGCCTCCGACGCGTCGCAGATCGGTTGGATATGCGCATACCCACGCCCATCGCCAGATCCGCCCGTCCACTGTCCATCTGCGATCGAGCATCGCATGTTTGCAATGCGCTGCAACGCGTCCCTCAATCGAGTTACCCTCTCGTCGCACGAGGAAAGTCCCTCACTTCGACGACTGATGCGAAACCGCTACCGCTCAGTCGCGATCGGGCGCACCCAACGGGAACAGCACGCGGTATGGCCGAGCCTCGTCGACAGCGCGCGCGAACGAGGGGCGCGCGAGCAATCGCTGACGATACGCGCGCACATTGGCAAACGCGGGATCGATCGCATGGCACCAGTCGGCGTAGAAGAGAAACGGTGCAGCGGCGCAATCGGCGAGACTGAATGCATCGCCGGCGGCCCATTCGCGACCGCCCATCGCCTTGTCGAGCCACGCATACGACGTATCGAGCATGTTGCGCGCATCGACGACGCCGCAGGGATCGCGGTCGCCCTCTGCGCGCAGGCGGTCGAATACGATCTTCTGCTGCGGTGTCGAGATGTAGTTGTCGAAGAAACGATCCATCGAACGCACTTCGAGAGCTGCTCGCGCGTCGCCTGGAATCAGCGTCACGGGGCCGCCGTGATACAAACCCAGATGCTCGATGATGATGCTCGCCTCGACGATGGCATGATCGCCATCGACGAGCATCGGAAAGCGCCCTAGCGGCCACCGGTGCATGAGCTCGATCATGGCGGCGGGATTTTCCTGCGACAACAGACGCCACTCGAACGGCGTGTCGTTCTCGTACAGGGCGACCAACACTTTCTGGCAATACGAGGAAAACGGATGCGCGTAGAACAAAGGAATCTGCGTGGATGGGCGGGTGTGCGCGTTCGGCATGTGAACTCCGGGTTGCTGGGCCTGTGACTGACGAGGATTCCTGTCAGCGACGAACCGGGGATCGGGAAATCGACATGCTCCGACGAACGCATGAATGCCGCTGGCGATCCGCGCGTAACGCCCAACGGGGCGACTTCGCCTTGGCGAGCCATTCATCATTCGAAGCCGCTGCGGCAGCGCTCGTGTCCGGTTTTTCGTGCGGGACGAGCACCGCGGGTCTTTTCTGGCCCGTCATCGCCTCGTTCCACGTAGATCATGATGAACCCGACCGATCGCTCGCCTGCCCCCAATCGCACCTGACGTCACCAGGAGTCTACCCGCCATGCGCATACCGGCCTTGCTTGCCCTGTCCATGCTGATCCCCGTGGCGCATGCCGATGTCGTCCATGGCTTCTGCGAACGCGGCGGCAAACGCCTCGAATTCAGCGATGGCATTGCGTTTTCCGACGCGCGCGACGCGCAAGGCGCGATCACCACGACGATTTACCTCACCGCGAAATCCCTTGATCGAAAGGCGCTCGCAAAATGCGTCGAGTGCGCAGGCAAGCTGCCGGAAAACACCGCCATGAGCCCACGCGGCGACCTGATCGAGGCGCAACGTGCGGCGACCGCAAAAGGCTGGATGGAGATCCAGCATGTCGGCGGCGAACTCGACATGACGACGCTCGTCAATCTCATGTACCTCGCCGACAACGGGACATTGACCGGCCTCGATGGCGGCAATGGCCATGTCGCACTCGATACCCACACTGAAAAGCGCGTTGCAGGAAAAGTCACCACCGAAGCGCGAGAGGCACCCATGAACCAGACGGACATGCATTGCGACATCGCATTCGACCTTGGCATCGGCTGGCCGAAGTGACGGACGATGGCTTCCACATCTGCCGTTGGCGCGACGTGCGCAAGCGCGGTGTTCGTACCCGATCCCCGTGCGATTACCGGCAGTGATACGCCCTCGCCTTCTCCGACAAAAAAAGGGTTCATCAACGCATGCAACCATGCCGAAACGTTCTGAGTGATGCATGAGTTGATCGGTATACTTGCGTGTCAGCGCATCGGCTGCGCACTGTTCACACTGGAATTGTCCGATGCAAAACGCGATCACACACGGCGTCATGGCCGACAACCGGCGCCCCGCAGCCTGGTTTGATCGGGGATCGGCGCTCTTGCGCAGCCTGCAACTGTTGGCACTGCTGCTTTTCATCACCGGCTGCAATCATCGCGTCGCATCGGAAGGCAAACTCGACGTGTGCGACATGGCGCATGACGTCGTCGCCAGGTTCCTGGTCGCGCCGGAACAGACACCCGGCAGGAGCCCGGCCCCTGCCGCAGGCACGTGCGACTTCAGCTCGGGCGCGCATCAGAAAGGCGAAGTGGTCGTCAGCGTCCACGTGTTCACGAAAGCTGCATTCGAGGCAGGCCGCGAGGACTTCGAGCAAACGCTGCGCGTGATGCTGGCGGAAGCGAGCCAGACATTCGGACCGGTACCCAGCGCCGACCTCAGCGACACAGCCAAGGTCGGCATCGGCTACATTCTGGAAGGCAGCAGCAGTCAGGTGATCCTGAGTGAACGCGGCGTGCTGCTCGAAATCGGCGTGCATGGATTGCCGCGCGATCGGATTCTCGATCTCAGCCGTGATCTCTGGCGTGCGCTGCTCGCCTACAAGCCGCGGGCGCCGTCGAAGGCAGAGCAGATTTCACGCTGACCGCCAGCGCAGCGCCGAGACGACGCAGCGCTGCTCACCCCGCCCGCGTGACGATGCGCATGCCGCTGCGCAGCGTGCGATGAACGGGACAACTGTCGGCAATCTGCAGCATGCGCATACGCACGCCGTCGGCTATATCGCCGTCGATCCAGATGGTGCGTTCGAGTTGATCGATCTTCGCGCCCGCATCGTCGACGCAATGCTCGCAGTCGATTTCGTGAACGCGATCGTGTCGCACGAACACGCGGATGTCACGAACAGACAACCCCTTCAGTTTTGCGTACGAGTGCAAGGTCATGGCCGTGCACGACGCAAGCGCGGCCGAGATCAATCCATACGGCGATGGACCCTGGTCGGTGCCACCGACCGATTGCGGCTCGTCGGCAATCAACGCGTGACCGGCAACGTTGAGCGATGTGCGGAAACC
>JBDSBK010000056.1:0-6500 GCA_039921645.1 Dokdonella sp. | reverse complement strand
CGTCAGCGGCAGCCTCAAGGTTGCCAGGCCGCTGCGCGACCCACAGTTGGGTATCAGCACCGAAGCAGTCGTCTTGTTGCGTACGGTCGAGATGCTGCAATGGCGCGAATGCGGCCCGTCGGACGGTTGCGAATACGTGTTGCAATGGTCGCAACAACCGGTCGACGCACGTGCGTTCAAGAAAGGCCACGAGAACCCGCTCAAGCTGCCATTTTCAAGCGAGCGTTTCGTTGCCGACGACATTCGCCTCGGCGCATTCAAGATCGATGCGGCACTCGTCACGAGCGTGTCGGAACCCACTGTTTTTCCGGTGCACGTCGCGCAATTGCCGTCCAATCTGGCGGCGACGTTCCGCGACCACGATGGCGTTCTGTATGCGGGTACCGATCCGGCTCATGGTGCCGTCGGCGATCTGCGCGTCAGCTATCGCGTGATCCCTGCGGGCTCCATCCATCTCACCGCAATCCAGGATGGCGATCATCTGAAGTCGCCGCCCGCCCGCTGATCCGCACCACCCTGAAGGAATTCGAATGCATATCACCGGAATCTACGTCGCACTCGCCACGCTGCTGGTGCTGATCCTCGCGGGTCGCGTGTCGACCGCGCGGGGCACCGCCAAGGTAGGGTTGGGCGATGGTGGCAATCCCGAGTTGTTCCGGCGCATCCGCGCACACGCGAATGCGCTCGAGAATCTTCCGCTCGCATTGCTGCTGTTGTTGATGCTCGAACTCAACCAGACCCAGGCGTTGTGGCTGCACGTATTCGGTTGCGTGCTCATCGTCGGGCGTATCCTGCACGCGATCGGCATGGCGATGTCGTCAAAGGAAAGCTTCGGCCGCTTCGTCGGTACCTTGCTGACCTGGGGCGTGATGCTGGTGATGGCCGTGCTGCTGCTTTGGCAATGGTTTGCCTTCAGCGCAGTGGTGCGCTGAGTCGAGCGTTTGCCGATTCGAACTCAAGCGCTGCTTTCATCCATCCACTCGCATTGAGCCACTTCCGCGCGTGGAAAACCGAATGCGGCGCGTGCTCGGCATGGCCGATTTTATTCGGCCGGAGCGCGGACAAGATCGCCGCCCATGGAATCGCCGCGCTCGTCACCGGCAGCATCGCGGCAAGGCTGGTTTGTTCGCCAAGGTCTTCGCACTTTTGTTGGCGGCGAAGAAGCTGATCATCTTCGATATCGCGGCAGCGGGCGAAATCATCACCAAGCTGTTCAGGCGCACGGCGATTTGATCGCGTGGGCGCAGGCAATGCCGGCGCACGGCAGTGCTCGAGATTACGGCGGCGCAGCGCGACCAAACAGCGCATCGCCGTTTTCCAGCAGGTACAGTCCCGCGAACATTTTCGGGTCGATCGAGTAGCCGGCACGTATTTTCGCGACCAGCCATGCGGCGGCGTCGCGGCGTGGCACTTCGTGGACGAGAATGTTCTCGGTGTCGTCGCCACCGCCGGCGTGCACGCGCGTGAGGTCATGGGCGCGCACGAAGGCGAGGATCTCGTTGCTCATGCCGGCCGATGTCGGTCCGGCCATGAGGAAGTCGATATGTCCGGCGCTGTAGCCCGTTTCCTCCACCAGTTCGCGGCGCGCGGCGTCGACGGCACTTTCGTCCGCGCTGGTCGCTACATCGCCCACCAGTCCAGCCGGCATCTCGATCGTCATGCACTCGATCGCCGGGCGATATTGCTCGACGAACAGGATGCAGTCTTCGGGCGTGACGGCAATGATCATGACGCCGCCGCCGGGGTTGGTGCGCTCGGCATATTCCCAGCGTCCGCGTCGTTTCAGGCGCAGCCATTTGCCGTTGCAAAGTGTTTCTGTTTCAGTCATGGTAGGCGGCTTTCCTGAACTTTTTCGCGTATTGGGGGTCTGCCAACGACCGCCAAGCTTGCGAGGTATGCCCAATGAAGATCAAGCGAATTCTATGTGCGGCCGTTTTTTGCGCGGCCACATCGACGGCCTTTGCGCAGACGGCCCCCGTTTCCGGCAATGCGCCGCAAATCGATCCGGCCACGCTGACCGAAGCGCAGATCAGCCAGGCGCAGGTGCCTGAGGCGCTGTATCGCCTGGCTGCGGCCTACAAGCAGACCGGCGATTACGAACGCTTGACCTGGACCTTGAAGCGACTGGTCGCGCTGCTGCCCAATAGCGGCGATCTCAAGCTTGGGCTCGCGACGACCTATGCCATGCAAGGTGAAAAAACCCGCACCTACGACACGCTGCTCGAAATGCAGCGGGCGGGCTTCGGCTACGATCTCGCAGGCAATCCGAACTTCGCCAAGGTTGCGGACACGAAAGTCTGGAGCCACATTCTCGACGCGCTCAAGATCAACCTGAAGCCATTCGGCGAAGGCAAGATCGCGTTCTCGCTGCCCAAGGGCGACACCCTGTTCGAATCGCTGGTGTTCGATCCCAAGCGCCAGCAGTTCCTCGCCGGCAGCGTGCGTGAAGGCAAGATCTACCTGGTCGACAAGAGCGGCAAGCTGCAGGACTTCATCACGCCGAACGCGGAAAACGGCCTGTGGAGCGTCTACGCGATGGCGGCCGATCCGGATAGCGACGCGCTGTATGTCGCGAGTACGTCATCGGTGTACTTCAAGGATTTCGCCAAAGCGGATTTCGGCAAGGCCGGCGTGTTCAAGTTCAGCTTGTCCAGCGGCAAGCTGGTCGAGAAATACCTGCTCGAGCCGGACCCTCAGCCGCGTACGCTGTCGAGCATTGCGGTCGGCAAGAATGGCATGGTGTTTGCGGCCGATGGCGTGCGCAACGTGATCTACCGCCTCGACGGCAAGGCCCTCAAGCCGATGGTCGAGAACCCGAAGCTGACCAGCTTGCGCGGCCTGGCGGTGAGCGGCAACGGCAAGACGCTGTATTTCGCCGACTACGCGCTCGGTTTGTTCGGCGTCGATCTCGCCGCCGGAAGCGGGTTCGACCTCGCGTACGATCCCGCCAAGCTCGTGCTCGGAGGTATCGACGGGGTGTACTGGTACGACGACGCATTGATCGTGATCCAGAATGGCATGACGCCGCATCGCGTGATGCGCCTGAAGCTCGGCAACGATGGTCGCCAGGTGGTGCAGTCGACGCCGCTGGATGCAGGCAATGCCGCGTTCACGCTGCCGACCTTCGGCACGATCAATGGCGACGGCCTGTATTTTGTCGCCAACAGCCAGAAGGACGACTACGGCACGTACGGCACGCCGAAAGACGGGGCCAAGCTCGAGCCGGTGCACGTATTCCGCAGCGACCTGCGCTTTGCGTCGCAGGAACCCGTGCCGGCGGGCGGAACCGCAATTCCGCCGCTGCTGCGCATGCCGCGGCAGCCGGCTGCCAACGCGCCGCCGACGAGCGCAGCGTCGAACGGAGCGTTCGGCAACGTCGAAGCGGGCGCGCAATCCACAGCGACGCATTGAGGATTCATCTGCAATCCGGCGAGGCGCAAGCGCTCGCCGGCGCCGGCCTCACAACCAGCCGGCGCGCCTGAGCACCCAATACAGCACGCAACAGATGCCGGCGGTGACGCTGATCATCGCTGGATACGCCCACGGCTGGTCGAGCTCGGGCATATGGTGGAAATTCATTCCGTACCAGCTTGCAAGCAGGGTCGGCGCTGCGAGCAAAGCGGCCCAACCGGCGAGACGTTTGACGATTTCGCCCTGAGCGACAGTGACCAGTGCCAGATTCACGCTGAGCGCCGCGGTGAGCATTTCGCGCATCGTGTCGGTCGATTCATTGATGCGCGCGGCGTGATCGTAGACATCGCGGAAATAGGGTCGTACTTCGTCGCGGATCAACGTCGGATACTGGCGGATCAGCTGATTGAGGATGTCCTGGATCGGCGCGATGGCCAGACGCAGGTTCACCAGTTCCTTCTTCAATTCGTACAGGCGGCGGATCGTCTCGCGCTTGAACGTGTCCTGGAAAACCTCTTCCTCCAGTTCCTGCAGCTCTTCGCGGAATTCGCGCACGATCGGGAAGAAGTTGTCGACGATGAAGTCGAGCACGGCGTACAGCGAATAGCTCGGGCCGAGTGCGAGCATGTCCTGCGTCTGCTCGCATCCGCGCCGCGCGCTCGCGTATGACAGCGAAGCGCCGTGGCGAACCGTCACGATGTAGCGTCGGCCGACGAAGATATGTGTTTCGCCGAACGCGATCTTGCCGCCGACGACCTGCGCGGTGTGCGCAACGATGAACAGCGATTCGCCGTAGACCTCGATCTTCGCGCGCTGGTGCGCGTTGTGCGCGTCCTCGACCGCGAGTTCGTGCAGGCCGAATTCCTCGCGCAACGTTTCCAGCAGCTCCTCGGTCGGTTCGTGCAGGCCGACCCAGACCCATTCGTCCGGCGTCTCGAGTACATCGCTGATCGCCTCGATCGTGATGTCGCGCAGACGTCGCCCGTCGGCAGAGTACGCCACGCAGTTGACGACCATCGGGTCGGTGCAGGTCGGATCGGTCGGCAGACAGGATGCGGGATTCATCGGCGCATCATGCCGTGGTGGGCATGACGACGGCAATCGTGCGCGCTGAAATCCGGGAACCGGAAATTCCCCTCGAACCCGGCAAGGATCAGCGCGCCACCAGGACCGCGAAGCCTTCGAGACAGCAGGATCGCCGTCAGCGCGGCGACGCGCGCAGGGCGGTCAGCGCGAGCGCGAGATGAATCGGCAGGAACAGCAGGATCCAGTGCAGATTCGATTGAGCGAACCAGGGCAGGATTTTCGAGAACAGCGCGAACGCGGCACCCAGCACGACAAGCCATGCAATCGCCAACGTGGCGCGGCGTATGCGCCAGTTCGCGCGCGCAGACGCAAACCAGGCCGGCACCAGAAGCAGGCAAAGCGGGCTCAACAGCAGCAGGTTTTCGTTGCGCCAGGCCGCGCGATGCTCGGTAAAGAACCACAGGAAGAGCAGCACCGCGCCACCAAGGCCGCAGAACAGCTCGAAGGTGCCGGCGAACAGCGCGAGCGGAATCCGCACGGCAGTGCGGCGCGAGCGACCGAGCCATGCGAGTGCAACGCCAATCGCGAGGCCCAGGATCAGGAATGGCCAGCGCAGGTCAGGGGGCAATGCGGGCGGCTCCTCCACCTGCCCGATCGACAGGGCCGTGGTCGAAGCAACCAGCGGAAATTCGTGGCCGTCGGCAGCGCTGAGTTTGACCTGTGCCACCACGCTGCTCAGCGTCGCCGGCACGAAGCTTTCGTGCCAGTAGTCGATGCGCTGGTCCGCGTACGGACCCAGGCCCAGATCGATGCCGAGCATGAGCAGGGGCGACGGCGCCATCAGGCGCAATGCGTCGAGGCGATAGGTATAGCCGCGCGAGCGGCCTTCGCTCTGTGCGTGCAGTGCGCCACCGAGCGCACGATCGAGCGCATCGCGCACTCGCGTGGAACAGTTCGCTTCGAAATATTCGTAGCGGTATTGCGCGTTTTGCGGCTGCGCATTCCATTCCAGGAAGTCGACCAGGCTGCGCGCCTGCTGCGGTGTGAGATCGAGTTTTTGCTCGGTGATCTGGCGACCTTCATCGCGGTACATCGCGACATCGTCTTCGAGCGCATCGACTGCCATGCGATAAAGCATGCGGCCGCGCGCAAAGTTCAGCAGGAAATCCTGCTGATCGAAATCGAAGATGCCGTAGTTGTAGGCTGCGGACTCCTCGCCGCGATCGCGCACGACGATCGCGTTGTGGCCGAAGCGTTCGAAAAACACTTCGCCCGGGCCAATCGTGAGCAGGCTGATTTCGGGAGCCGGACTGGCATCAGCGATCGACTGCGCCCGGATGCTCAGGGAAGAAGCGAGAAACAGTGCGATTGCGAAGATCCGAATGAAACGGACGCTGCCGGGAGCGGCTGCAGCCGCGACACTCGAGCGACGTGCTTTCCCGACAGCATCGCGGCTGAAGCCGCTCCCACAATGCACTTACGCCTCGTGCACGCGCACGGAAAACTGATGCACGCGACGCGCATCGGCACGGGTCACCTGGAAGTGCAGACCACCAAATGCGGTTTCTTCACCGGCTTCCGGCAGGTGACCGATTTCAGCCGTGACCATGCCGCCGATCGTGTCGAATTCCTCGTCGCTGAACTCGCAGCCGAAGCGTTCGTTGAATTCGGCGATCGGCGTCAGCGCGTTGACCAGGTAGTCGCCGTTGGCGCTGGCCTGGATCATGGTCTGCTCGTCGTCATCGTCGTCGTGCTCGTCGTCGATGTCGCCGACGATCTGTTCCAGCACGTCCTCGATCGTGACAAGTCCGGCGACACCGCCGTATTCGTCGACGACGATCGCCATGTGGTTGCGCGAGAGGCGGAATTCCTTGAGCAGGATATTCAGGCGTTTGGATTCCGGAATCATCGTCACCGGACGCAGCATCGCGTTCAAGTCGAAGGTCGAGCCTTCGGCAAAGCAGCGCAGGAGGTCCTTTGCGAGCAGGATGCCGAGGATTTCGTCCTTGTCACCGGCGTGCACGGGAAACCGCGAATGGCCCGATTCGAGCACGTCCGCGAGC
>JBDSBK010000055.1:0-8211 GCA_039921645.1 Dokdonella sp. | reverse complement strand
CGATCAGCGCGCCGGCTTCGCCCTTGAGCAGGTAGACGGTCGCGTTTTGCGGAAGCTCGCCGACGCACACCAAGGCGTCGCCGGATTGCTTGATCGGATCGCGGACGAGGAAATCGCCGTCGACGCCCTCGATGCCGAGTGGAAATGTCTTCGAGATGGAGAAAAAATCGGTCTCCGAGAATCGCTGTCCGCCGTGCGCTTCGATTTCCTTGCGGTACACATCGAAGGCCGATTGGTAATTGAGTTCTTCGAGCACGTTGCCGTGTGAGCGTGTGACCAGAAAAGGGCCCGCCAGGCGCTGCCAGCCATGCGCAACGCCATGATCGATGGCGCCCGGCAAGGCCACGAGCAAAGCTGAATCCTCGAGCACGCCGGCGTTGCCCAGAAGGCACGGGCGCTGCACGAGATCGAGGTGGCCCGCACCACCGCCGACGACGACTGCACGCACGCCGACGATGGCATGGAGCCCCTCGACGAAGGCTTCGAGATTCGGACAAAGCCCGTCGAACAGGACGACCAGTGAATCCGCTGCTTCGAGAAGGGCTGCCGACGCCAGCAGTTGCGGTTCGAGTCCGGCACGGTCGGACAAGCGATTGACGACGGCGACGTCCACGCGCGCGACGAATCCGATGATCAGGGTGCCGTGGCGATGGCATGTCGCGCGATGGATGATGCTCGGAAATATCCCGCCGAAAACCGGTACATCGATCGTCCTGAGCCACGCCGAGAGGACGGCCGGATCCCAACGGTCATCCTCGCAGGCCAGCAGCATGAAGCTGTGGAAGCCCTGGTTGCACAGGCGTCCGATCGCGGCCCCCAGATCCTCGACCGAGGCTCGCTCAACCCGCAGCAATCGTTGACCTTCCACCGTCTCCCCTCGCTGCATTGGTTCTCGCGGCGCTGTGCGCAGACCCTCGCGCGAATGATTCGACGCCCCGCATCTGTCCATTCGAAAAAAACCGGCCTCCCCTGCATGCAATAGCGTTTGCAAGCCGACCTTTCGCTTGCGCTGGACGCTATCAGATTCCGTCCGAGCCGACATGCAAATCTTTCATTCGCAAGAAGGGCGATTGGCGTCGCGCCCCGAGGCTCGCACCTTTTTCACCCGACGTAACGAGATGATCAAGCCGCTGCGGCAATTGGCGCTCGTGTTCGGCGAAGCAGCTGAGTGGGTCTGCAGCCATCGTAGAACCCGCGCTTCACAGCCCGGCCGCGTCGTGGAATACAGCCGCAGCGTCGATCGAACCGGTGCGAGTCATGCATCCATGCCGCTCGCCTCGCACGCCGTGCCGACCCCGTCGTGTCGCCGGATACAGGGGAGATCGCAGCATCGGATCGCGCCAGGCACAACGCCGCTGCGCGCGTCCGTCGGTGGGCATCAGCGTCCGTCGCATGGCAAGCGGCGTATCCGCCTAGCGCGTCGCCCCGGCTTTCGCCAGCACCTGCCTGACCTCACGCGTACGCGCGTCGCCAGCACCCCACAGGTGCTCGCTTTGATGCGCAGCCCGATCGAGCACCTGTGCCGCTTCTGCGCGCGTTGCCGTCTGCTGTGCCAGCAGCCGGCCGAGTTCGAGGCGTGTCGTCACCGCCAGCGGATGATCGGCATCCGGCGTCATGCCGTCGTAGACGGCGATCGCCTCGCGCAGTTCGCGGCGCGCGCCGTCGGCGTCCCCGACTGCCGCCATCGCGAGCCCGAGGCAGCGGTGTGCCGTCGCTGTCACGTCCGACGACGTCCCGTGCAGACTCGTGGCCTGTGCGAGTGCCTCGCGCCCGAGATCGACGGCTTCGGCCGGTTGAGCCAGCTGGCGCAAGGCTTCGCTGAGTCGCGACTGGTCGACCGCGGTGTCGGTGTCGTGCGCATCGGCGCGGGCCTGCAGCACGTTGCGCAATTCGGCGATCACGTGTTCGCCCTGGCCGCGCTGAAGGTGGATCCACGCGAGGTCGCTGCGAGTGTCGATGATGTGCGAGTAGGTGGGGCCATAGCGCTTCTGCCAGCTGTCGCGTGCCTGTTCGATACAGCGTTCGGCTTCGTCCCATTCGCGATTGGCCGCATGCACCAGACCCAGCAGCTCGAGCGTCTCGGCTGCATAGAAGCTGCCGCTCGCGAGCAATTCCTGTTGCACGGCCAACGCTTTTTCGAGCCGCTTCTGTGCTTCGGGATAGTTGCCGAGGTGGTAGAGGTCAGCACCGGTGGACGTCAACAGTTGCGCGACGTAAGGGTGGCGCTCGCCCATCACCACGCGAGCGTTGGCCAGCACTTTTTCGGTCAGCGCCAATGCCTGCGCGTTCTGTCCGGTTTGCTGGTACACAAGGGCGAGGGTCTGGCGGGCCGCGTCGGCTGAGACATCGAAAGCCGCGCCCGCCTTTGCGTATTGTTGCGTCGCCTCGGTCAGTTCCCGCACAGCGTCCGGATAGGCGTGCTGTCCCCAGTGCGCAGAGGCCTTCGCGTGCAATGCATCGCCGAGCAGGCCCGGCGACTCGGGATGTGCACGCGCCACGCGCTCGCTTCGAAGAGCGTAATCGAGCGCAACATCGTAGCGGTGTTCGTTGATCGCGACGAACGCGCGCATGTAAAGCGCGCGCGCGTACGTTTTCATCGGCGCATCCGGCAGGCTCTGCATGCGCGTGATCGCCTGGTCGAGCAGATCGCGCGCGCGCGTTGCTTCGCCATTGGAACGCACGGTGCCCGCCAGATCCATCAGCGTCGAGGCCGCCAATGCGCCGTGTTCGCCGTCGGCATCGAACGTCGCCAACGCCTGCTCCTGCAACGGCATGGCCTGCGCATACAGGCCCATACGCGAGTAGATGCCGCCCAGTGTGGATTTGAGCTCTGCCTGCAGAGTGGTCTCGTTTCCGAGTTCGCGATCGATGCGCTTGGCTCCGCGGTCGAGCAGGTCGCGCACGCTCGGCTCCTTGCCGCCGTTGGCACGCGGATCGGCTCCCGAAAACAGCCCGACGAGGAAATCCTTGACGGCCGCCGTGCTTTGCACGCCGCGCAGCGCACGCTGTGCTTCCATCGCGGTGCGGCGGGACTGGATCACGATCGTCGCGCCACCTGCGATGATGGCCAGCGCGAGCGCACTGCCGAGAGCAAGCGGGATACGGTTGCGGCGCACGAACTTGGCAAAACGATAGCGGCGATTGCCGCCGGACAACGCGCGCCCGTTGCAATAGGCGGTCAGATCGTCAGCGAATGCGGCGACCGACGCATAGCGCGCATCAGGCGACTTCTCCAGCGCGCGCTGGGCGATTCGTTCGAGATCGCCGCGCAACTGGCGTCGCAGCCGCTGCGGCGACGTCGCGCGCTGCTCGGCTATGTCATCGGCTGTCGGCACCGATTCAGCGCCGCGCGTGCGTCGCGGCGCGCGGCTCAATGCTTCGGGCGGTCGTTCGACGATCGCGGTCGCCCAGCTGGTCGTGCCCGATTCCGCGCTCGGATACGGCAAGCGGCCGCTCAACATTTCGTACAGCAATACGCCGAGTACATAGACGTCGGTCGCGGTGGTGATCGGTTCGCCGAGCACCTGTTCCGGCGCCGCGTATTCGCGTGTCATCAGTCGCGCGTGCGTGACGGTCAGCCCCGGCGACGGCTCGGCATCGATGAGTTTCGCGATGCCGAAGTCGAGCAGCTTCACGTCGCCATCGGCGGTCACCAGGATGTTCGACGGTTTCAGATCGCGATGCACGACGAGGTTGCGATGCGCGTAGGCGACCGCCATGCACACCTTCAACAACAACGCGACGCGTTGTTTCACGCTCAGCCGCTGCGCATCGCAATAACGCGTGATCGGTTCGCCTTCGACGTATTCGAGCGTGAAGTAGGGCGTGCCGTCGTCCGCCACGCCGCCGTCATGCAATTGCGCGATATGCGGGTGAACCAGACGCGCGAGGATCTCGCGTTCGCGCAGGAAGCGCGAAACGATATCGGCACCGCCGAAATCGGCGCGGATCTGCTTCAACGCGACGCGTTGCGCGAACTCATCGTCGCGTTCGGCCAGAAACACGCTGCCCATGCCGCCTTCACCGATGCACTTGAGCAAACGATACGGGCCAACCCGTTGTCCGCACGGATCGACCACAGGTTCGATTGGACCCATGCGGTTCAGCGCCGTGGCAGCATCTTCGTCGAGGAATCCAGCCGGCGCTCGCTGCTGCGCAAGCAGCTGCGCGACTTCACCGTGCAGGGCCGACTCGCCCGCACAGTGCGCATCCAGCCATGCTGCGCGATCGCCTTCGGGCACGTCCTGGATATCGCGGAACAATGCCTTGACGCGCAGCCAGTGCGTGCTCATGTGGCGGACCGAAGGGATGTCGCATCGATCTTCCCATGCGCCGGCGTGGCGGAACAGGGGGCGCCCGGATTGGCACGATCATGCGCCAGGCGTCGTTATTCCAATAGCTCCCCGACCGTCGAGCATGCGCTTCACCCCGCCACGCCTCGATTGCCGGCAAGGTGAAGTCGCGCACTGCGGCGTTCCGCGAAAGATCGCGCTCCAGTGTCCGCAGCTCGCGCATGACGGACGCTTCGATGGCGAAATTTCAACGGGAGAACCAGAGCGCCCCGATGCTCGCGTGTCGGAGTTGTTGCGAGACTGCGAAGGAGAACTGCGTTGAAAGCACTGGCGATGAACCTGGTGGCAGTGGTCGTTTTTCTCGTTGCGGGCTTGTGGCTTGGACCGCATGCACGCTCCGCCTACGACCATCTCTTTCCCGAGCCGGCTTATGTCAGCGGGCACTATGCCGACGTCTTTCGGCGTGCGGGCAAACCCGTGGTGCTGTTCTCGACGTCCACGTGCCCGCATTGCGACCACGCGCGTGAACTGCTGCGCGCGCAGCACGTCGATTATCAGGACTTGGTGATCGATCAATCGCCTGAGGCGAAGAAGGCTTTCGACGCGCTCGGCGGTGACGCCGTGCCGGTGCTCTTCATCGGCGACCGGCGCATCACGGGCTTTCATGAGGACACGATTCGCGAATCGCTCGCGTTGATCCGTCGCTGACGAATTCACGCGAGCGTCAACCGTTTCCGCGCAGGAGGCGCGGCCTGGTCGCTGGACAGCTCGCACTGTTCCAGCCTGTCGCAGCCTGCGGTGGGACGCCGCTGTGCTGCCTCTGCAATTCCTGTGAGGAAGCAACGATGAAGAAAGTAGTCGGTCTCAAACTGAGGATTCTGCTGGCCGGTTGCGCGATGGCGCTCGGACTTGGCATCAGCGCCACGGCCGCGGCGATGCCGCCATCCTGCCACTGCGGCATCTACTGCGCCGAAGGCAACTTGCTCGCCTGTGCCAAATGCTGGCAGAACTGCCCGTAACGAGCGTCGATGAATGGTCGCGGAGGGTCAGGACGCTGCCCCTCCGGCGACTTGCAGGCGAATCGGAGCGGACAGGACCCAGCTGCAGGCTCGTCACGCGGCCAAATGAAATTACCCGTGGCGCCGATTCCGCCTATAAAATTACGCTCACCCCATTCAAGGCACGGCCTGATTCAGGCCCTGGAGAGCAGAAAAAAATGATCGCTTTACGCCAGGCAGATCCCGCAGACGCCGAAGCAGTGATGGATGTCGTGCGTCGGTCCATCACGGAATTGTGTACGGCCGACCACCGCAACGATCCACATACACTCGATACCTGGCTTGCCAACAAGACGCCGCAGAGATTCCGCGCGTGGATTTCGAATCCCGAGAACTTCTGCGTGGTCGCCTGGATGGACGATCGCGTGGCGGGCGTTGGGCTCCTTCATCGCAAGGGCGAGATCCGCCTGTTCTTCGTGGCTCCGGGCGCGCAACGCCAGGGTATCGGCAAGGAACTTCATGCCGTCCTTGAAGAGAAAGCAAACCAGTGGGGAGTGAAAAATATGCACCTGGAGAGCACTGTCGCCGCTTGCAGCTTCTATGAAGCACTCGGCTATCGATCGGTCGGCGCGGCGACGGTTCGATTCGGGGTATTCACGTGTTACCCGTACGACAAACAGCCGCGTGCGCAAAACGCCGCGTCGCGGCTTCACTAAGCGGCAAGGGGACGGGTGAATTGCGCTGCGACTTGCGCGGCCCATATCCCTGAACTCGGGTACTCCGATGATGATGGCACCGACGTCGGAAATCGGCTGATCTCCGTGAGTCGTGAGGTATTCGAGGCTGCGCTGCTCGACATGCAGAGTCTGCCCGATGTCTCCAACTCAGCCGGCATAGACGCGGCATCGTTCGAGGAATTCCAGACCAGGCCTCGTCAAGTCCATGAACAGGCCACCGGTCGCGACATGCCTGACGCCGGAGTCGAGCGCCCAACCTGGCCGTCAGGCGCGAAGTGGTCCAACACGGTGACGATTCACGATCGTAGCCGCAGACGGGTTCGTCGCACGCTACGCTTCTGATTCTCCCAGCCGAACGCAGATACGGCAGGCATCGGAGACTCGCGTCCGTCAAGGTCACCCTCTCGGGAGTGGTTCAATGCTATCCGTCTTTCTCTCGCTCTCGCTCCTTGCATTGCCTCAAGCCGAGATGCCGACGCCGGTGTCCTCCGGCAGAGACCGCTTCATCGATCTTGCCAAAGGCCCTCTCTATCGCGAGAAAGAGGTTTGGGTCGGGACATCGGTCGAGGCGGTCTTGCCGGCATCATCGCTTGCAAGGCTCATCCTGCTGACAGCCGTTACGGCAGCGACTGCCGACATCGACGCCGCGAATATTCGTCGGCTGCTTTCATCCGGGATTCGTTTCGAGCATCCGCAAAAGGGTTGGGACTTGTCGCCTCTCGTATGGGAAGCGATTGCGGAAACAAACGACGGGCACGTCTATCTTCTTCGTGTCCATCGTGAGTGGGCGCAGCTGGTCTCATCCGAAGCGCATGGTTTCTTCCGCATTCGCCCATGACCGGATCGAGGAACCGTTCGTTTGAAACGCACAATGCCTGCGGCTCTGTTGGCGCTTCGATGTCGCTCTAGAGCTGAGACTGCAGCAGTGACGAAACCCACTCGCGCGCCCGGTCCATGAAGGAACGCTCTTCCCACATTTGCAAGGTGAATTCGACCGACTTCGCTTTGTCCTGCTCGAATATTCTGCTTTGCGCGTCTGCGAACGATGTGTCGTAGGCATTCAGGCTGGCTTCGTCGTTGAGACGAAACGATCGTGGATCGAAGTTCGTCGATCCGACGGACGTCAATACGCCGTCGATGATCAGTACCTTGCAATGAAACATCGTCGGTTGATATTCGTGGATCTTCACCCCGGCCTTCAGCAGCGGTCCCCACGTGCCCCTCGACGCCTGGCGGGTCAATCCTGAATCACTGTATTTCCCGGGAACGATCACTTCAACGTGAACGCCCCTGGCCCGGGCTTCGATCAACGCATGCAGGGCTATCTCGTCCGGGATGAAATAGGCCGCTTCCAGCTTGATCGATTCGCTCGCCGCAACAATGGCGAGGAGGTACATCAATTCCATGCTTTCGCCCCCACCCGTCGGCGAGCTGAGAAACATCTGCGCCTCGACATTTCCCGCCATCTCGAGCGACGGAAAATATGCGCCGCCGTGAAGTGCCTTGCCCGTCACCTTCATCCAGTTGTCGAGGAAGCTGGCCTGCATTTGCGCCACGACCGGGCCTTCCACTCGAAAGTGCGTGTCTCGCCAGTGGTCCGGGTCCTGGGCATCGCCCGTCCACTCTTCGGCGATGCCCACCCCACCGGTGAACGCGACGGTGCCATCGACGATCAGGAGCTTGCGGTGGGTTCGATTGTTGAGGCGTGCAAGCGTGTACCAGGCCAGCGGGTGATAGAGCTCCACGTGGACGCCCGCATTGCGCAAGGTCGACAGCACCGATGCGTCCATCTTCTGGGTGCCTGCCCAGTCCAGAAGCACGTTGCATTCCACGCCAGCTCTGGCGCGCTCGGCGATGGCGTCGGCAAACTCGCGGCCGATCTGCCCTGACCAGTACACGTAGGTTTCAAAATTGATGTTTTTCCTGGCGCCACGAATGGCCGCGAGCATGCCGGGGAAAATCTCGTCGCCATTGATCAGCGTGTCGATTCGGTTGCCGCCGAGAATCGGTGGCCCGAACAGCGAACCCATGACGCGCTTGAACTGCGGATCCGTCAGTGGATAGAGACGCTTCGGGACTGAAGCGACCCTTTTCTCCCCCGTCACGAAGTTCAGAGCGATCACCACGAAGATCATGCTGATCACAGCGGTGACGACTAGCGTCCAATTCATAACGCCCTCATGC